>NZ_JBMQQZ010000100.1:0-151601 GCF_057362025.1 Bordetella sp.
CTCGAACTCGCTGCTGTCGGCAATGTCCAGAATGTCGTAGCCCCGGTAGTGCAGGTCGTTGCCGCTGCGGCCCACCGTGCACAACGCCGTATTGCCGGCAACCACGCCCGATAGCGCGACCGACTTCTTCGGCTTGAATCCCGTTGTAGCGCTTGCTTGGTTCACTTTGCCTCCTCCTGGTGTGACAAAAGCCCCTGTGAGGGCCGGATTTACAGTCTACGCATCTGCGGCTGCTATGTCAGGTTCATCTACGTGAAGCTTGGTAAAGCGCGCAGCGCCGATTTGCGAAGTTTGCGAATATCATGGATACCCCACGAACTGTTCGAACCGGGTTTCAGCGACGATGCGCAAGATTTTCATGGGGGTGCGGCTGCGCCGCCTCCGCGAGGAACGCAAGCTGACGCAGGCCGCGCTGGCCGGGCTGCTGCGGGTCTCGCCCAGCTATCTGAGCCAGATGGAAAAAAACCAGCGGCCCCTGACGATGCCCGTGCTGCTGCGCTTGCAGGAAGTCTTCGGCGTAGGCGCGGACGCTTTCTCGGAGGACAGGGAACGGCGGATGGTGGCGGCCTTGCGCGAGGTGGCCGCCGGCCTGCCGGCCACGCATGGGGACGGACCCAATGACGCCCGCATCTCGCTGGCCGAGATACGAGAGGTGGCAGCCAGCATGCCGGCCGTGGGACGTGCGCTTATCCAGCTGCATCGCCGGCACCGGGAGGCGGTGGACCGGCTCGAGGCCATCGCCGAAATGGTGGGCCAGGACGAAGGCCCGCCCGACATCGGCAGGCCCGTCATGCCGCCGCCCCCGTACGAAGAGGTGCGCGACTTTTTCTTTACGCATCACAACCATTTCGCCGAACTGGACCTGCGCGCCGAGCGCTGTCACGAGTCATGGGGCCTGGCGGACTGCACGCCGCCAGGCCTGGCGGAGCGGCTGGCCCGGCGCCTGCGCGAGCGGCACGGCGTTTCCATCGAAACGCCGCGGCTGGCGATGGGCCTGCAGCGGGCCTACGATCCGCAAGCGCGGCGCCTGCTCCTTCCCGCCCATCTGGAGCCCGGCCAGCAGGCCTTCCAGATGGCCACTCAGCTGGCCTTCCTGGAAACGGACGGGGTGCTGCGCCGCATGGCCGACACACCGCGCTTTTCGGGCGCCGCGGCAAGGCGGCTGGTACGCATGGGCCTGGCCAACTATTTCGCGGCCGCGCTGATCCTGCCCTACGGCCGCTTCCTGGAATCGGCCGAGGCCCTGCGCTACGACATCGACCTGCTGGGCCAGCGCTTTGGCGTGAGCTTCGAAACGGTCTGCCACCGCTTGAGCACCATGCAGCGGCCGGAGGCGCACGGCGTGCCCTTCTTTTTCATTCGGGTCGACCGCGCGGGCAATATCTCCAAGCGGCAGTCGGCCACGCATTTTCATTTCTCGCGCGTGGGCGGCACCTGCCCCCTCTGGAATGTGTACGAGGCCTTTTCCCAGCCGGGGCGCATCGTGCGCCAATTGGCCCGCATGCCCGACGGCCGCGTCTATTTGTGGGTAGCCCGCACGGTATCGCGCCACGCGGGCGGCTTCGGCCAGCCGGGCAAGGTTTTTTCCGTTGCGCTGGGCTGCGATGTCGAACATGCGCACCGCCTGGTGTATGCCAAGGGCCTGGACCTGCACGACGCCGAGGCTCCCACGCCCATCGGCATGGGCTGCAAAGTATGCGAGCGGCCGGACTGTCCGCAGCGGGCCGTGCCCTATATCGGCCGCGAGCTCGACGTCAACGAGAACGTCAGCAGCTTTACCCCGTACCCGATGGCCAGGTAAGGGCGCCCGCGGCCCCTGCCCCTTCGCCTTCAGCGCGCCGGCGAACTGGATTCATTCGGCCGCGGCGCCGGCGGCACGCGCCAATTCCAGGCGATTTCCGCCCAGCGACTTCGCACGGTACAAGGCGCGGTCCGCGGCTGCGAGCGCGTCGGACAGCGGAGGGATGCCGCTGTCGAAATACGCCAGCCCAATGCTGACCGTTGCCGGGATCCCGTGGCTGTCGACCTTATCCACCGCCGCATCGGCGAAGCGCTTCGCCACGGCTTCGCCCAGTTCCCGGGCATCGGCAGCATCCTTGCCGGACAACAGCGCCGCGAACTCTTCCCCGCCTATACGGGCAAGAATCGCATCGGCCCCAAGAACCGCGCGCGCGGTTTCCGCGAACGACTTCAGCACCCGGTCGCCGATGTGATGGCCATGCAGGTCGTTGATCGCCTTGAATTGATCCAGATCGAAAGCCAGGACCGCCACCGGCCCGTACCGCTCCCCGTCGCCCATGATGCGGGCACCCTCTTCGAAAAACCAGCGGCGATTGCCCAGCCGGGTCAGGTAGTCGGTTTGCGATTCGCGCAACAGCTGGCCGTGGGTCTCGTCGCGGATAAGCTTGAGCAGGGCCATCGGCAATACGACCGCGTACAGGACGCCCTCCAGCATGGTGATCTGGCTGGCGATCGACTGGGTCGCCGCGCCATACGCCGCCACCAAAGCGGGAAGGAGGACAACGCGCACGGCGTAGACCAGGGCATGCAGCCCGCCCAGCGCCACGACGACGTACCGCGACGGCAGCGCGGCCATCGCCTGGCAGCGCATCATCTCCCAGGCCGTCAACCCGCTCGCGATAGCGATGGGCGCCGCGCTGAGGTAATTCCAAACGACGTCCTGCCATCGGGCACCGCCCGCCGCCCACATCAGCGCGGCCGCCATCAGCAAAACCATCGACGCCCCGCGATACCGCCGGCCGCTCAACGAGCCGACACCGCCAAGGATGAGCAGATACCCTGACAGGATGACGAGGTTGCTGATGGCGAAACCGGCGGGCGCCGGCAAAGCCCCGCGGAAGAATACCGACGCGCAGCCGATGCCCAGCGTGGCATATCCCGCCGCCAGAATCCGCAACGTCGCGCCGCGCCTTGGATTGGAGCGATGTTCCCAGAACGTCATGCCGCCACTGGCGAAAAGCGTTCCGATCGCAAGGAAATAAAGGGTCAGGAGATCGAAGTGCATCCTGGATATAAAGGCACTGCGCCGATGTGTCCCGGCGGCTGGGCGATTTTACGTTGAAACGCGGCGCGATTCCCGCCCCCCCTTTGCGGGCGCCGGGAAATCCGCGTACAACGGATGTCCCCCAAGCCGGACGGTCCCTATCGCGATGGAAGAAACCTTCGAGCCCCTGCTCTCGCACCGCGGCATCCTGATCGAGCGCATTACCTCCCATGGCAACGTCACGCCGGCGGACCGCCCCTATCGCCAGGAACGCGACGAATGGGTCACGGTCGTATCCGGTGCCGCGCGGCTGCTCATGGAAGGCCAGGAGCACACGCTTCGTCCAGGCGACCATCTCTTCATCCCGGCCGGCGTGGCGCACTGGGTCACCTACACCTCGCCCACCGAGGCAACGGTTTGGTTGGCCGTGCACATGCCGGCCGGCTAGCCGGCCACGCTCCGTACCCCGACACGATTGTCACTCCACCGCCGGGATCCGCGGTGCCAGAATGCCCGTACCGCACACACCGCGCGATACGCGCGAACGGCCGCGGGTCGCGCGTGCCTCGCGCGTTCCGTGACATCGCACCGCAACCAGGAGAAGGCCATGACCGCCTCGATCAGAAACGCACCTCAAGACAAGCAACCCCTTATGCGCACGCCGCCCGTCGTATCGCCGCGGGATTGGGAGGCGGCCCGGCAACGCCTGCTCATCCAGGAGAAGGCGCACACCCGCGCCCGCGATGCATTGGCCGCGGAGCGACGGCGCATGCCCTGGATGGCCGTGGACAACGCCTATACCTTCCTGGGGCCCGCCGGCAAGCTCAGCCTGCCCGACCTGTTCGACGGCCGCCGCCAGCTGATCGTCTACCGTGCCTTCTTCGAGCCGGGCGTGTACGGATGGCCGGAGCACGCCTGCCGGGGCTGTTCCATGGTTGCCGACCAGGTCGCGCACGTGGCCCACCTGAACGCCCGCGACACGACGCTGGTTTTCCTGTCCCGCGCGCCGCAGGCGGATATCGCGCGGCTGAAGCAGCGCATGGGCTGGCAGATCCCCTGGTTCACGATTACCGATGGCTTCGATGCCGACTTCGGCGTTCATGAATGGCATGGCACGAACGTGTTCTATCGCGACGGCGACCGCGTGTATCGGACCTACTTCCTGAACAATCGCGGCGACGAACAAATGGGCGGCACCTGGAACTACCTGGACATTACGCCGCTGGGCCGACAGGAAACCTGGGAGCATTCGCCCGAAGGCTACCCCCAGACGCCGACCTACAAGTGGTGGAACTGGCACGACAGCTACGTCGCGGACGCCGAGCCGGACCGGAAGTGGGTAGAGATATCGGATGCCGGCGAGGCGGCGTTCCGCCAGGAAAGCGCGGCGAGAAGCGGCAAGCCGGATGCCGCCCCGCCGGCGGCATGCGTGCACTGCCGCGACGAATGAATCAAGCCTGGCCCGGCAAGGTCCGGGCCGCGTTCCATCCCATGGCGTTGTACACGTGGTAGCGGGCGATCCCGATGTACTCGTGCAAGGCGAAATCGGCCACCGCGAAGTTGTACGACAGCGGCAGCCAGGACGATACGGCCGTCAGATAGTCGGCGCGTGCCGCGACGGCATCGATACCGAAGTGCGCGAAGTACATCAGGCTGCGCCGCATATGTATGCCCGAAGACACCAGCAGGACGCGATCCGCGCCATGGCTTCGCAGCATGGGACTGGTGAATTGCGCGTTCTGCCATGTGTTCAGGCTGTTCGGTTCGAGCAGGATATCCACGGCGGGTATCCCCAACCGGACGAGGGCGTCCCGGTAGACCGACGCTTCGGGTTTGCCGTATCGCTGGGCGTCGCCGCCGCTGGCCACGATCTTGCAATCCGTGCGCGTTTTGCGGCAGTCCAGGTAAAGGCTGGCGGCTTCGACCAGGCGCGGATACGCGAAAACGCCGGGTTCGAACTGGCCCGTGCCCGGGATCCTCGCGGTACCGGCGCCCAGCAGGACGACGGCATTGCGCGTCCCCCACTCGAAGGCCGGCCTGCCCTGGTAGGGGGATTGCAGCCCCCCCAGCAACCACGCCGGCACCGGGCCGCAGCCCACGGCCAGGAACAGGACGAGTGCCGCCAGGTACAACGCCGCGCCGACCCGCCGCCGATGCAGCACGATAGATAGCGTGGCGATGGCGAGAATGGCGATCAACAGGGTTAACGTCATACGGTGCTTTCGGCATGCATGGGGATCGCGGGATTCGCGACGCGGGACCACAAAGTACCATCGCGGACGCGATCGTTCCCACCGCGCCGCCTGCACACGGTGTATCGCCGCGCCGGATTCTGACAATCCCATGAACTCGCCGCGCGCCCCGTTTTGACAAGGCGCGGGCGTCTGCCCGAGAATCTAGCCCCGTCCCCGCCCAGAGCCCCTGCGCCCGGCGCGTCCTCCCGGAACGGTGGCGATCGCCTCCTTCCCCTACCGCAGCATCCTGTGAACCCGCACAGCAACTTTCGCGTCATCGCCCTGGTGGTCGCCACGACCCTGTTCATGCAGAACATCGACAGCACCGCCATCGCGACAGCGCTGCCGGCAATGGCACGGGACCTGGACGTCAATGCGGTGCACCTGAGCGCCGCCATCACGTCCTACCTGGTGGCCATGACGGTCTTCATCCCCGTCAGCGGCTGGGTGGCGGACCGCTTCGGCGCCAAGCGCATTTTCATGTGCGCGATTTTCCTGTTTACCGCGGCGTCCTGCGCCTGCGCCCTGTCCAACGGACTTGGCGGATTGGTCCTCGCGCGCATCGTGCAAGGCGCCAGCGGCGCGATGATGGTCCCGGTGGGGCGGCTGGTGCTGCTGCGCGGCGTGCGCCGGGAAGACCTGCTTTCGGCGACCACCTGGCTCTCGATGCCGGCGATGGTCGGCCCGGTGATCGGCCCACCGCTCGGCGGATTCCTGACGGACACCTTCTCCTGGCGCAGCATTTTCTGGATCAATCTGCCCATCGGCATCCTGGGCCTGGTACTGGTCTGGCGGCTCATCCCGCATACGCAGACCGAACGGCCGCCCAAGCTGGATATTCCGGGCATGACCTTGATGGGCCTTGCCATCAGCGTATTCATGATCGGGGTGGAGACCGTCGGCCGGGGTATCGTGGCGCCGGAATTTCCATGGCTGGCCATTGCCCTCGGGCTGCTGTTCTTCGGGCTGACGGTCAGGCATTGCAGGCGCGTGCCGAATCCGGCCATCGATTTCTCGCTGTTGTCGATTCCCACGTTCAAAGCGGCCACCGCCGCCGGCAGCCTGTTCCGCGCCGGCGCGGGCGCCCTGCCCTTCATGGTGCCCCTGACGCTGCAGCTGGGTTTCGGCCTCTCCGCATCGCGCAGCGGCATGCTCACGCTGGCCAGCGCCGTCGGCGCGTTCTGCATGCGTCCCATGGCGCAGTTCTTCCTTCAGCGCTTTCGGGTGCGCACCATCCTGCTGGGCGGCTGTTACGCCTTCGCCGTCACCTTGCTGGCATGCGCGACGCTGACGTCCGACTGGCCGGAAACCGCGATCTTCGCGCTGCTGCTATGCGGCGGCCTGGCCCGCTCGCTGAACTTCGCCTGCATGAACGCCCTGACCTACGCCGATGTGCCGCCGCAGAAGCTTTCCGCCGCCACGTCCTTTTCCGGTACGGCGCAGCATCTGCCGCGCGCGGCGGGCGTCGCGGTGGCGGCCGGGATCATGCAGGTGTCAATGGTGCTGTCGGGCCGCGACCATGCCGCCCATTGGGATTTCGCCTGGTCGTTCATCGCGATCGCGGCAGTGGTGCTGGCAGCCGTGCCGGGCTATGCGGCGCTCAGCCCGGAAGCCGGAGCGGGCATTTCGCGGGGACGCTCCCGCAAGGTGGCCTGATCGCGGCGCGCGACACCCGTGCCTACCATCCCGCCACTTCGAGGACCGCGTTGGCGAACTCGCGCGGCGCTTCCTGCGGCAGGTTGTGCCCGATGTCGCCGGGCAGATCGATGTGCTTGTACTTGCCCGTGAACTTCTTCGCATACGCCGCGGGCGATGGATGCGGGGCGCCGTTGGCCGCGCCTTCCATGGTGATGGTCGGCACGGCGATGGCGGGCAGGCCGGCCAGGCGCCTTTCCAGCGCGTCATACTGCGGTTCGCCTTCGGCCAGGCCGAGGCGCCAGCGATAGTTGTGAATGGTGATCGCCGCATGGTCCGGATTGGCCAGGGACGCGGCGGAACGCTCGAAGGTGGCATCGTCGAACCGCCACTTCGGCGAGGCGGTCTTCCAGATCAGTTTGGCGAAGTCATGCCAGTTCTTTTCGTAGCCCAGCCGGCCGCGCTCGGTGGCGAAATAGAACTGATACCACCAGGCCAGTTCCGCCGCCGGCGGCAGCGGCTCGCCGTTGGCTGCCTGGGTGCCGATCAGGTAGCCGCTGACCGACACCATCGCCTTGCAGCGCTCGGGCCATAGGGCGGCGATGATATTGGCCGTGCGCGCGCCCCAATCGTAGCCGCCGATTACCGCGCGGCGGATCTGCAGCGCATTCATCAAGGCGATGACGTCCGCGGCCACCGCCGATTGCTGGGCAGTGCGCCTGGTGGCGTCGGACAGGAAGCGCGTGGTGCCGTAGCCGCGCAGGTGCGGCACGATCACCCGGTATCCCTTGGCCGCCAGGATGGGGGCCACTTCGACATAGCTGTGGATATCGTAAGGCCAGCCGTGCAGCAGGATGACCACCTGCCCGTCGGCGGGTCCCGCCTCCGCGTAGCCGATGTTCAGCGCGCCGGCATCGATCTGCTTGATGGTGGCGAACGCGGCGGCGCGGGCGCGGCCGGCTTTGCCGCCTTCCGGCGGGACAGCCTTTCCGGCCGGGGCGGCGGTATCCGCGTGAGCCAGGCCGGCAAGGCCGAGTTCCATGGCGCCGATACCGGCGGCGGCGGTACCGAGGAAACGGCGGCGGCGATTATTGATCTGGTCCGACATGCTTGATTCTCCCTGTGCAATTTGACGGGTGCCGCACTGTCCACAGCGGGCGGCCCGGCCGCATCCGGACAGTTCTCCCTCCCGGTCCCGGCTTGCACGCATTACATCGGGCCGATGTATCGGGCGTTTCTCGGCAGGCGCCCCGCCCGTATCGCCATGTAGCCGCCCATACCGCCGAATACAGTGCGATACATTCCGGCGGGCAGGCCCGCCCGCGTCCGGGTATCCGCCGCTTTCGCTAAGATACGGACCGCGCCATTGCATCGTATGGGGCGACGGTAGTTCACCACCACGGAGCGAACATGCAGCCAGAAAGCCACGCCGCCGCCATGCCGAAATCGGCCTGGATCTATCCCCTGCTCGCCGTGGTCTTCTATTTCGCGGCGTCCGCCTACGGATACGCGACGCCTTTCCTCCCCACCCTGGGCAATGGGGCGATCGCTATCCTGCTGGCCGTCGTGCTGTTCGGCACCATTTTCGCGGCCGTCTACCATGCCGAGATCATCGCGCACGTCACCGGCGAACCCTATGGCACCCTGGTCCTGACCGCCGCGGTGACGGTGATCGAAGTCGCGCTGATCGCCTCCATCATGATTTCCGACGAAAGCGGCAGCCCGGCGCTGGCGCGGGACACGGTGTTCTCGGTGGTCATGATCGTCTGTACGGGCCTGGCCGGCATCTGCATCCTGGGCGGCAGCCTGCGGTTTCGCGAACAGCGCTACGGCAGCGTCGGGGCCTCCGCCTATCTGACGGTGCTGATCGTCCTGTCGACGCTGACCCTGGTCCTGCCCAATTACACCCAGGAGGTCAAGGGCCCATCCTATTCCGACATGCAGCTGGTCTTCGTCGCCGTGATGACCCTGGTGCTGTATGCCGCGTTTCTCTACATCCAGACGGTCAGGCACCGTGAATATTTCATCACGCTGTCCGACGATACCCCGGACCACACCCATGCCATCTCCGGCCGCATGGTGGCGACCAGCATCGTCCTGCTATTGATTGCCCTGGGCGCCGTCGTACTGCTGTCGAAGAAGTTCGCCAACGTGGTGGAGTTCGGCCGCGAGGCCATCGGCGCCCCGCCCGCCGTCACGGGCCTGGTGGTCGCCATACTGGTGCTGCTGCCGGAGGGCATCTCGGCGTATCAGGCGGCCCGGCGCAACGAACTGCAGAAGTCGCTGAACCTCGCCCTGGGCTCGTCGCTGGCCACGATAGGCCTGACTTTCCCCGCCGTGACGGTACTCAGCCTCGCCCTGCACAAACCGCTGGTGCTGGGTTTGGAGCCGGGGGAAACGGTACTGATGACGCTGACCCTGGTAGTCAGCATCCTGACCCTGGGCAGCGGGCGGACCAACGTGCTGTACGGATTCGTGCACCTGGTGATCTTCGGAACGTTCATCTTCATGACATTCCTGCCTTGACGGCTTGCCCGCCCGCGGCCCGGGGCACCTTCAGTTGGGCTGTATCCCCGCGTCCCCGGCGATCTTCTTCCAGAAGGGGATTTCCTGGGCGATACGAATGGCGAAGGCCTTGGATGTACTGCTGGCCGGCGTGATGGACATGCCTTCCACCCGTTTGCGCACGTCCTCGTCGGCCATGATGGTCTTGATCGTCTGTTCCAGCCTGGCGACCACGGGCGCCGGGGTCCCGGCGGGCACGAACAGGCCGCTCCACAGTTCGACGTTCATATCGATGCCCAGCTCCTTCAGCGTGGGCGTATCCGGCAGGAAGCTGGTGCGCTGCGGCGATGTCACGGCCAGCGCGCGCACCCTGCCGCCGGACATGCCTTGCATGGCGGGCCCGGAGTCCACCAGGGTCATGGTCACATCGCCGGTACTGACGGCCATCATCGACTCATAGCTGCCCTTATAGGGGATGTACTCGAATTGCGTCTGCGTCCGGCGCTTGAACAGCTCGGTTATCAGCTGGAACGAGGCAGAGCTGGCGCTGTAATTGGACTTGCCCGGATGCGCCTTGGCGTAGGCGACCAGGGCCGGCAACGACGCCGTATCGGGATTGGCTTTCTGCGTAAGCAGCACCAGCGGAAAGGTACCGACCAGCGAAATCGGCGTCAGGTCCTTTTGCGGATCGTAAGGCAGTTTCTTGTACAGGGAAGGATTGAACGAGATCGGCCCGCTGGCGCCCATCAACAAGGTGTAGCCGTCCGGCCGGGCCTTGGCGACGAAGTTCGCGCCGATGATCGAGCCGGCACCGGGTTTGTTCTCCACGATGACAGGCTGCTTGAGCAGCGTGGACATTTTCTCGCCCACCACGCGGGCCAGAAGGTCGTTGGCGCCGCCGGTGCTATAGCCGACGATGATGGTAATCGGCTTGGACGGATAGGCGTCTTCGGCATGAACGGCGGGGGTGCCCAGCACGGCGGCCGTCACGGCAACCGCGCCCAGGCAGCGCGTGGGGAAACGCGTCAGGGTCATCGATGTCTCCAGGTGTTATCGCTATTTGCATCGGCTTCTACGGCCGCATCGCGGGTCGGAATCGGGGTCAGGAACTGTGGGCGGGCGGGCTCTCCTTCAACTGGATGGCGCGGGCCAGCTCCAGCCCCTTCACCAGCCTGAAAACGGTGCGGCACGCCGTGACGTCGACGCCCAGGCGGTCGCCCTCGCGCACGACATAGCCGGTCAGTTCATCGATTTCGGTGGGCACGCCTCGCGCCAGGTCCAGCGCCATGGAGCCGGCATGCCGCGTGATGGGCCGCTGCCCGGCGCGGGTCTGCTTGACCAGTTCCATGGGGTCGAAGGCCAGGCTGCCGCCCAGTGCCGTGACGACGGCGACGCATTCGCGTGCCAGGTCGTCGATCAGGTCCCGCACCTCGGGCACGTCGTAGCGGGCGCGGTTCACGCCCAGCAACAAGGCGCCCACCGGGTTCATCACGGCATTGAACACGAACTTCGACCACACCGCGTCCATCGGATCCGGGATGGCCTGCGCGGGCAGCCCCGCCTCGGTCAATAGCGTCGCCAGCCATGCGCAATCGTCCACCGTACCGCGCACGGGCCCGATCCAGGTGGTGTTGCCGCGGATCAGGTGTTCGACGCGCCCCGGGCCCAGGAAGCGGCCCGCGTCCAGCGTGACGCCACGGGCGACCGGGCCATTCCCGCCGGACAGCAGGGTCTCGCTGTTGCCCATGCCGTTCTGCAAAGTCAGCAACAAGGGCGTGCCCTCCAGGACCTCGCGCAGCGCGGCCCACGCCGCGGCGGTCTGGCCGGACTTGGTCAGGAAGACGACGGCGTCGAAGAACACGCCGGCCAGCTCGCCGGCGCCCGTCACGGCACGCAGCGCGACCGTGCGCGATTCGGCCCCTTCGACGCGCAGGCCCTCGCGGCGGATCGCCTCGATATGGATCGCGTTGACGTCCAGCACGGTCACCTGCGCGACCGCCTGCAGGTGGGCAGCGAAAATCCCGCCCATCGCGCCGCAGCCGACGATCAAAATGTGCCGCATCGCCATCCCCTTACAGCGAGGCAATGCGCACGTGCATGACGGCGGCCTGCCCCGCATCGACGGCGGCCAGGCAGCGCCCGATCGCGGCCTCCAGGTCGCCCGGCTCGACCACGTATTCGCCATGCGCGCCGAACGCCGCCGCCACGCGATCGAAGCGGCGCTCGCCGGCACCGACCAGGCGGGCCTGGAAGTTGTCCACGCCGGCGGCCTCGCCATCCGGGTAGACGCGCAACACGGCTTCCTTCACGGCCTGCCATCCGCCGTTGTCCAGTACCACGGTGAAGATGGGCAGCCGGTACTGCTGCGCGACCGCATATACGGACGTGGGCGTGGAAAAGTGGAAGCCGCCGTCGCCCACCACCTGCACCACACGCGCATCGGGACGCGCCAGCTTGACGCCCAGGGCCATGCCGCCGCTATAGCCCAGGCCGCCGCCGGAGCATCCCAGCAAGGTCAGCGGCAGGCTGCGCGGGATCTGTCCCAGCACCGCCGGCGAATTGCGGATCGCCTCATTGACCACCACGTCGTTGCTGGAAATGGCACGGCCCACTGCGGCGCAGACATGTTGCGCGGACAGCGCCCCGGCCGTCCCGGGCTGCGCGGCGGCACGCGCCAGATTTGCCTTGCGTTGTTCGTTGTCCGCCGACCAGGCCTCGCGGCGCTGGCGCGCGCGCGCGTCGAAATCCGGTGTCGCCAAACGTTCGACAGCCGCCAGTATCTGCTCCAGGGCGCGGCCGCAATCCGCCTGCAGGCGCCGATGCGTCGCGAAGCCCCACATCGGGAAGTCCTTCTTGACCGCATCCACATCGATGTGCGTCCAGGCGGTCTGCGGATTTTCGCTGGCGAAGGCAGGCAGCCATGGCACATCCACGTCCAGCAGCATGCCGAAGTCCGCGCCGGCCAGGCCCGGCTTGGGGTCGAACCCGCCGAAGCACGCGGCATCGCGCGGCACGTTCATGTAGGTGGGCATGAATTCGTAGACGCGCATGCCGCATCGGTCCGCCAGCCGTGTCAGCGCGTGAACCGCGCGCGCACTGCGGCCCAGGTACGCCGTCACGGCGATGGGCGAGCGCGCCGCGATGAGATCGCGGGCGATGGCCTCGACGTGTTCGGGATCGATGCCGCCCGCCGCAACGGCACCGAAACGCTCGGCCGGATAGGCCGGTATCTTCGGTGCCGGACATTGCTCGGCCAGCGTTTCGCGTGGCAGGGTCATATACACCGGGCCGGGCGGATCGCTCTGCATCATCGTGTGTGCCCGGCGCAGCGCTTCCTTGGCCACGACACCGGAAGGCAGGGTGTACTCCCACTTCACATACGGACGCACCAGGCTGCCGATGTCGAAGGGATCCTGGACGAAGTGCACGTAGTTGTCGCGCGACGCGGGCAGTTCGCCGCGCAATGTATAGGGCGCCTTGCCCGCCATCAGCATCACCGGCAGCCGGCTGCGGAACATATTGTGCATGCCCATCGCGGCATTCGCCGTGCCGGCATCGACGTGCACCATGACCGCCTGCCCACGTCCCGTCATCGCGGCGTAGCCGGCCGCCATATGCATCGCCACGTTTTCGTGCGGACAAAGCACGGTGGCGGGCGCGCGCCGGCCTTCGCGCTGCCACCGGGCCAACTCCTCGATCAGGGTCACGTGATCGGTGCCCAGGTTCGAGAAGATGTACTCGATTCCGGTATCGGCCAGCCCCTCCAGGAAATAATGCGCGGTTGTGCGAGTGGCCTGCGCGTCGGGCGCCAGGTGCTGCTTGTCCATATCGTCTCCGTTGTGTGGCGCCGTCATGGCGTCATCGTTCCTTCCCTGCCTGCGAGCCGGTGGCGGCCGCTTGCGATCGTCGCCACCGTTGGTGCGCACCGGCCGTCATTCGCGCGGACCGGTTCAAAGACCTGTTTCGAAGTAGTAGTGCTTGGTTTCCAGGAAGTCGTTCAAGCCTTCCGCGCCGTGCAGGCGGCCGTAGCCGCTGTCGCCATGCCCGCCGGTTTCGGCCTCCGCGAACAGGCGGTTGTGGGTATTCGCCCAGACCGTCCCGAAACGCAGCCTGGCGCCCACGCGTTCGCCGCGCACGCCGTCGCCCGTCCACACGCTGGATGCCAGGCTGTAGCGCGTGGCGTTGGCGCGGCGGATCGCGTCCTCTTCATCCTTGAAGCGTTCAACGATCAGCAGCGGGCCGAACAACTCGTGCTGCACATAGTCGGAATTCAGGTCCTCGATGGCCACCAGGCTGGGCGTCAGGAAAGCACCCTTTCCAAGCGCGCCGCCCGGCGTTTCGCCGCGCACCAGCACCTCGCCGGCATCCGCGGCGCGCGCGACGAGACCGGCGATACGGTCGCGGCTGGCGATATCGATCAGGCTGCCCATCTGCGATTGCGGATCGCTGCCCACTCCGACTCGAACCGCGCGGAAAGCGTCCGCCAGGCGCCGAGTGAAGTCGGCGTAGACGCTGTCCTGCACCAGGACGCGAGCGATGGCGGTGCATTGCTGCCCGGCCATGATCAGGCTGCCTGCCGTGATGCCCTTGACGGTGGCATCCGACGCGCCGTCGGCGAAAACCAGCGCGGGCGCCTTGCCCCCCAGTTCCAGCGACAGGCGCTTGAGCGTGCCCGCGGCGGCGGCGGCGATCTTCTTGCCCACCGCCGTCGATCCCGTGAAGCTGACCACATCCACATCGGGCGACTCGCACAGCGCCTGGGACACGGCGGAACCGCTTTCGATGACGGAATTGACAATGCCGGCGGGCAGGCGCGGATCGGCCGTCAGGCACTCCAGGGCCAGGTTATGCGCCAGCGCTGTCTGGAAAGCGGGCTTGATCACCGTCGCGCAGCCCGCGGCCAACGCCGGGGCCAACGAACGCACCAGCAGGGTAATGGGCGCGTTCCACGGCAGGATGATGGCCGCCACGCCGGCCGCTTCGCGCCGCAGCGATGCATGGCAGCCTGGCTCGACCTCGATGACCCGGCCGAACAGATTGCGCGCCAGACCGGCGTAGTACTTCAGTTCGGATACGCCGGCCAGGATTTCACCCAGCGCCTCGCGCCGCAGCTTGCCGTTCAGCGTGACCAGCCAGTCGGCGATCTCTTCCTTGCGGGCTTCCAGGCGCACGGCGAAATCCCACAGCACTTCGGCGCGCAGGCGCGGCGACCGACGCCAGCTGGGCTGCTCGAAGGCGCGGCGCGCGGCATCGATGGCGGCCAGCGCTTCGTCGATGCCGCCGTCGGCGAAATGCGCCGCGGGCTCGGATGTCGCGGGATTTTGCGACAGGCCCTGCCGGCCTTGTCCCGCCACGGATTCGATCCAGGCGCCGTCGATATAGTGCTTGGCAAGCTGCATGCGTGTAGTCCTCCTGTACTCGGTGCAAATGTGGCGCGCCAGGGACAACGTCGCGGCGCCGCGAAGGCGTGCGTATCCATCGCGCTCGGTCGCCCGCTGTCCCGGCGTGGCGGCCGGCACGTTCTGCTTGGGTAGTCGGTATGGCGTCGCGGGGGCATGGCGCTATGGCGCGCCTTGGCCGCATGACAGATTGCGCTATGAAGACCGGCCTTGCGCCAGACCGGGCGCAAGCTTGTGGGAGAAATCCGGCACCCGACCGGGCACGCGGCGGCATGCCAGCGAGGACATCGACGCAGGGCTGCGAAGTAAAACAGAATGTACGAGGGCACGGCGGATGCCGGCGCTGCTACACATGGCCATGACAGTCTCCATATAGCTGGCCGCACCGCGCGGCCGCTATGCCCATGTCCGGCGACATCAGTCACCCCGGGCTCTTGGCGGATTCATCGTGCCGGCCTGTGCCGCCGCGATCGTCCGTCCTCTTTGTCTATCGTCTTCGACGGAAATTATCCTGTCGGAGCCATGCATTCCGAAATGAATTTAAATTATCAACCATAACGCCCGGGATATACCTCGCCGGGCGTTGGTGGGCGACAGCGCCGCCCTCCCGTGGGGAGGGGTCGCGTAGCGACAGGAGGGTAGCGGCGCCGCGCGGGATCAGCCTTTCAGGCATCCCAGCGCCTTCAGGCGCGCGTCGACCCAGCTGGTGTCATGCGTGCCGGCCGCGATATTCGCGAAGGTCTTTTCCTCCGCCGCGTTCTTGGCCTTGCCCGCTTCGTAAACGGCTTCGACATCGGCATAAGGAATGCACAGCAAGCCATCCTCGTCGCCCAGGATCAGATCGCCGGGTTCGATCGTCATGCCATCCAGCGCGATCGTGCAGTTGATTTCGCCCGGGCCATCCTTGTACGGACCGCGGTGCGTGACACCCGCGGCGTAGACCGGAAAATCGCTGCGGCGCAGCGCGCCGGCATCGCGTATGGATCCGTTGATCACGATGCCGCCCAGCTTCCGGCTCTTGGCGTAGGTCGCCATGATCTCGCCGATGATGGCATTGGTCAGGTCGCCGCCGGCATCGACCACGATGACGTCGCCGGGCGCCGCGACATCGAGCGCCTTGTGCACCATCAGGTTGTCGCCGGGCCGCGACCGCACGGTCAGCGCCGGGCCGGCCATGTACGTGCCGTCATGCATGGGCCGCAGGCGCGGCCCGCCGGCCGTCATGCGCGACATGCAGTCGCTAAGATTGGCCACCGGCATGCCGACGAACTTGGCGGCGACGTCGGCGGAGACGGCGCGTTGGCGGGGGTGGATTGCAAAACCGATCATGAGAGATTCTCCGTGTGTGGCTCGTGCGGTAACAGATTCGGGCTGCCGTCAAGCGCCCAGCGGCGGCAGGGCAGCGCCCACATCGTAATCGACCGAAGCTGGCGACGCGCTGGCAGTCGGCTGCCCGCCGCCGCCGACCGTGGCTGAAAACCGGTATTGACAAGTTTTTGTTGTCAATCAAGTCAGTATTCCGTGGCTAGGCCGACCGGCTCCGGATCCCTAAAGTGGCATCCAACGCGGCACCAGACTTCAAGCAAACACGCCGCGCCCCACTGATCTCGAAACCTACGGGAGTACCGCCATGACGACCTCATCCTCTTCCTCCATCAAGCGTGTCTGGTTCATCACCGGCGCCGCGCGCGGCCTCGGTGCCCTGATCGCCGACGCCGCGCTGGCCGACGGCAACGCCGTCGTCGTTACCGGCCGCAACGTCGCCGCCCTGGCGGAACGCTTCGGCGATTCGCCCAACGTCCTGCCCGTCCAGCTGAACGTGACCGACGCGACTCAGGCACAGGCCGCCGCCAGTGCCGCGGTCGCGCGTTTCGGCCGCATCGACGTCGTGGTCAATAATGCCGGCTTCGGCCTGCTGGGCGCGGTGGAAGAAGCCGACGACGCCGACGTGCGCCGGATGTACGACACCAATGTCTTTGGCCTGCTGAACGTGACGCGCGCCGTCCTGCCCCATATGCGCGAACGGAAGACCGGCCATATCGTGAATATCTCGTCTATTGGCGGCTACCGCGCCGCTGCCGGCTTCGGCGTGTACTGCTCCACCAAGTTCGCGGTAGAAGGCCTGACCGAAGCCCTGCACGACGAACTGGCGCCGCTCGGAATCCACGCCACCGTGGTCGAGCCGGGCTATTTCCGCACCGACTTCCTGGATGCATCGTCCCTGGTCAAGTCGCCGGCCGTCATCGCGGATTACGCCGAAACAGCCGGCAAGGTGCGAGAGCATGCCGCGCGGATCAGCCACCAGCAGCCGGGCGATCCCAAGCGCCTGGCAACGGCCATGATCAAGCTGATCGACGCCGAACGTCCGCCGCTACGCATGCCCTTTGGCACCGACACCCTGGCCGCCATCGCCGGCAAGAATGCGTATGTCGCCGAGGAAACCGCGGCTTGGCGCGAACTTGCCGCCTCGACGGATTTCCCGAAGTAAGAGATAGCCGCCAGCATCACACCTTGAGCCGAGTCCTTCGCCTGGGCGCCGGCTTGCCGACGCCCAGTTCCTCTTGGTTCAAGTGCCATTCCGTGCTGGCCAGAAGCCGCTCCGTCATGAAGTCGATGAACAGCCGCACGCGTGCCGGCATCTGCGTGCGCCGGGCGTAGCACAGATACATCGCGATCCGCTGCACCGTGTGCGGCAGCAGCAACGGCACCAACTGCCCAGCCCGGATCGACGGCACCGCGGTGAAACTGCCCAACTGCCCTATCCCCAGCCCCCCTAGCACCGCGCGGGTTTCCAGTTCGGGATCATTGATGCAGAAGGACGGCGGGATATCGCGATAGACGATTTCTTCTCCCACCTGGAATTCCCAAGGTGCCACCTTGCCGGTATTGGGCTGCAAATAGCCGGTGCAGCGGTGCGAAACCAGGTCATCGATGGTCGCGGGAGCGCCATGCCGCACCAGATAGTCCGGCGAGGCGCAGACGATCAGCTGGATGGGCAGCACCCGCCGCGCGATGATTCTTCCGTCCGGCTGCTGGCCCGCCCGAAAGCCGACATCGATGCGTTCGGCCACCCAGTCCTGGAAACGATCCTCCAACTGGATGTCCAGCTGCACGTCCGGGTATGCCTGCGCGAATGCCTCGAACAACGGCCACAACACGGTACTGCCCACGCTGCGCGGCGCCGTGACACGCAAGGGGCCGCTGGCCAGATCCGCGTGACGGGCGCTGGCCATGGCGTCGTTCAGCGCCTCCAGCGGCGATTGGACCGACTCCAGGAAGCGCCGCCCCTCGTCGGTCAGACTGATCTGCCGCGTGGTGCGGTGGAACAGGCGTATGCCCAGGTGCTTTTCCAGCTGCGTGACAGCCAGGCTGGCGGCCTGCGGCGTCACACCTTGCTCGATGGCGGCCTTGCGCAGGCTGCCCAGCGTGGCCGTCCTGACGAACAGCGAAATGGCGCGGATTTCGTTCACTGGATTCCTTACTCTGCCGCTAGACAAGGATGCCGCATGAAGCGGCAGCTCGCTTGTCAGCGCGGAATGATGCGAATTTCCATCGTTTCCGCCATCAATCCAGCCCTTCCGGCCGCCGCTCGTGCCAGCGCGTCACCTGCTCGTATGCATATGCGGCACGCAGGATCACAGGTTCATCGAACCCGCGCCCGACGAATTGCACCGACAACGGCAACCCCGCCGGAGAAAATCCCGACGGCACCGCGATCGAGCACATATCCAGCAGATTGCCCATGCGATTCAGGCGCGCCAGTGTCGACGTGGTTTGGTCCACCTGGTCCACCGGAATCGCGGGCAGCGGCGTCGTCGGCAGCAGCAGGAAATCCGCGCCATCCATCGCCGTCATCATTTCGGACTTGGCCCGCTCGCGCGCCTTGAGCAGATTCAGGTACTCCGCCGCGCCGATGGCCCGTCCCGACAGCACCCGCCGCCGCACATATGGATCCACCACCAGGTCGTCGCGTTCGGCGATGGCACCCAGATTGGCATAGCCTTCGGCGCTCATGATCCCGCCCGCCATGTTCATGGCTTCCACGGACCCTTTCGGCAAGCGCCGCCGCACCACGCACAAGCCCAGCGACTGCAGCGTGTCCAGCGCCTGGTCGTAGGCTGCCAGCACGGCCTCGTCGACGCCTTCGCGTTCCTCGTCCGGCATGGCCCAGACCCGCATGCCATCGGCGCCAACGCGCAGGCCCGGCAGCACGGACCGTACCGGCGCATGGCGCGAAGCCGGATCGAGCGGATCCGGACCGGCGATCGCATCCAGCATCAAGGCAGCGTCCGCGACGGTGTGCGTCATCGGCCCCACGGTATCCAGGGTCGCGCTAAGGGGCATCAAGCCGTCCCGGCTGACCAGCCCGACCGTCGTCTTCAAGCCCACCAGTCCGCACATCGACGCCGGAATGCGCACCGAACCGCCCGTATCCGTGCCGATCGCCGCGCAAGCCAGCCCGCCGGCCACGGCCACGCCCGATCCGCTGCTCGATCCGCCCGGCACCCGGTGCGTGCGCATGTCCCAGGGGTTGCGGGGCGTTCCGAAGGACGAATTGGTACCCCACCCGCCAAAGGCAAACTCCACCGTCTGCGTCTTTCCCAGCACGATCGCGCCCGCGCCTTGCAGCCTGCGGACCACGGTCGCCGTATGGTCGGAGATGCGTGCCGGCAGCGACTTCGAGCCGTACGTCACCGGCCGGCCGGCGATATCGAACAGATCCTTGATCGCCACCGTGACGCCATGCAGCGGCCCCAGCACGATGCCCGCCTCGCGCAACTGGTCCGCGGCCCGCGCCGCGGACATCGCCGCGTCGGCGTAGACGTCCATGTAGGCGTGGAGCGCGGGATCCAGCCGCTCGATCCGGTCCAGCCGCGTGCGCACCAGCGCCTGGCTGGTCAACGCGCCGCTGTCCAGTTCGCGGCCGATCTGTTCAAGGGAAGCAAAGGCATCAACGGAACTCATGGGTTCCTCCAGGCTGGGGGAGCGGGCGATGTGACGCGACATCGTACCTCCGCACGGGGCCCGTAGGACGGTCTTGCGGACGGTCTCGCCCAACGGGATAGCGAAGACTGGTTTGATAGCCCGCGGCACCGCGCCCCATCCCCCCGGAGGCCGCCTCAAACGGCCCGAACCGGGCGGCCGTGCAGCTGTCGCCGGATGATGTTAGAATCTTTGGCTTCCTTCCGGCGCCCCTGTGGGCGATCGCCAGGAAAAAATAAAGGCGCAATGGCAGAGTGGTTATGCAGCGGATTGCAAATCCGTGTACGTCGGTTCGATTCCGGCTTGCGCCTCCAGACACATCAAGGCCCGCATCGCTCGATGCGGGCCTTTTCGTTTTGCCTGTACGGCTGCCAGGGGCAAGCCAGCAGAAGACCCATCCCGATTTTGTTGAGACTGGCGACTGGCCAGCGGCCACTTAAGGAAGCCACTTAAGGAAGCCACTTAAGGCAGCCACCTGCACCGTCAGGCAATTTGGCGATGATTTCCAAATCACCACCCATGGCAGATCAAATACGTATAGCGTTCGATCGGGTGCCCATCAAGCTGCCGAATCAAGCCAGCACATCAAGCCCGTGTTTCTTTACGACCTGCAGCAACCGCGCCGCGATACCGCTCGGCTGCTTCGCGCCGCTTTCCCACTTCTGCACGGTGGAAGTGCTCGTGTTGAGGTACTTGGCGAACACGGGCTGGCTGACTTTTGCTGCCCTGCGAATCTTCACGATGGCCTTTGCGTCGAAGTGTGGGGCCTCAGCGAGACACATCTCATCGAACTCTCGCATCGTTTGTTTGCTCACCGCACCAGAACGCTGAAGGCCGGCGGCCGCGCTATGAATAGCCTCGAACGCATCACTTTTGAATCGAGATTTAGTCGCCATTACTGACAATCTCCCTGAGTTCCTTGATCTTGAGCTGGTCATCGAGCTGCGCACTGCTCATGGCCGCGAACAGCGTAGCCAACCGTTTGAACGCAGCCTCTTCAGCCTGGTCGATGTTCTCACGATCATTCTTTGCGTACAGGTACACGAAAAACCAGTGGTCCCCCACCTTCTCAACGACAATACTGCGATGCATGTTCTTGTGGAGACGCTTCTTCCAGACATTACCGCCCAGGTTGTCGCCTTTGCCCTCGGCCAGATCCTTGCCGGCGCGCAGCAGCTCTTCATCGAGAATCTGTGCCTTGGCAGCAAGCTTGGCAAATGCCCTGGTCTTGAAAAAACGGGGTTGTTTTTTGCGCATTGAATCTGCCATCTGGATTTGCAAATATAGCACTGGGTGCTATATTTCTAAAATCGGTTCCGGCTTGCGCCTCCAGACACATCAAGGCCCGCATCGCTCGATGCGGGCCTTTTCGTTTTCCCTACTTACCCCAGTTGCTGCATCAGCCGCGCCTCGACGGCACGCTTCAGCCGGGCCAGGGTTTCGGCCGAGGTGGGATCCTCCACGTCGATCATGACTTCGGTCCAGGTGTCGATCGGCCCTGTGCCGCCCTGCTGGGCGTACGGCGATTTTGCGTCGATAGTCCAGACGGGGGTGCTATTGCCGTCGTCGACGCGATCCTTGATGGCCCCGACGTACTTCACTTTCCGGAAATCGCCCGTTGGAATCTGGTTTTCGGTAATGACTCGCTGCATGGCTATCTCCCGGTGGGTAAGCCTTCGATGGTACTCCACAAAGGGCGCCGGCCCGGTCCGGCGTTATCGCACCGGGGCGGGCTCCGCCCCCACCTCCTTCCGCACCTTGGCGACCTGGTCCGCGCTCACGGCGGGGGCCTGGTTGCCCCAACTATTGCGCACGAAGGTCACGACCGCGGCGACCTCGGCATCGGTCAGGCGATAGTCGAAGCCCGGCATCGCGTATGCCGTGGGTGCCGAGCGGGTACCCGGCATCTGCGCGCCCTTCAGCACCAGATGAATCAACGAGGCGGGATCCTTGCTCAATACCGTCGAGCTTTGCGCCAACTGCGGGAAGGTTTCCGTATATCCCTTGCCGCTGCTGCGGTGGCAGGCCGCGCAGTTGTTCAGGAAGGTGATGGCGCCGTCGCTCTTGTCGCCGCCCGTGCGCAAGGCCTGGCCCGTCGCATCGTTGTAGGCGAGCTTGGGCGCACCCTCCTTATCGGCGGGCTTCAGCGTCTTCAGGTAGGCCGCGATGGCGTTCAAGTCGGCGTCGCTCATGTATTGCGTGCTGTCCTGTACCACCTGCGCCATGCCGCCGAAGGCGGCGGAATGCGCGTTGCGGCCGCTCTTCAGGAACGCGACGATGTCTTCCTTGCTCCACCCGCCCAGTCCGCTATTGACGTCGCCGCGCAGGTCCTTCGCCAGCCAGTTTTCCACGACGGCGCCGGACAGGAACTCCGGACCGCCGGCGTCGGTGGACGCCTTTTCCTGCAGCGCGAAGCCGCGCGGCGTATGGCAGGCGCTGCAATGGCCCAGGCCCTCGACCAGATAGCGTCCGCGCAGCACCTCGGCGCCGCCGGCAGCCGCCGCCGGTTCGCCGGCACCGGGGGCCGCCTCGGCGGCAACGTCCGGCGCGAACAGCGCCCGCCAGATGCCCAGGGGCCAGCGCATCGATAGCGGCCACGGAATATCCGCGTCCTTGTTTTGCTGGCTGACCGGCGCCACACCGTGCATGAAGTATGCGTACAGCGCTTTGACGTCGTCGGGCCGGATATGGGCGTACGAGGTATAGGGCATGGCCGGGTACAGGTTGCCGGTGCCCTTGCCCACGCCATGGCGCACGGCGCGGTCGAAGTCCTCGTAGCTGTAGCCGCCGATGCCGGTGCCCTTGTCCGGCGTGATGTTGCTGGAGTACACCGTACCTATCGGTGTCTCGAAGGGCAGGCCGCCGGCGTAGGGCTTGCCGCCCGGCACGGTGTGGCAGGCCACGCAATCGGCCGCGCGCGACAGGTATTCGCCTTGCTTAATCATTTGCGCATCGGCATTGCCCGCCGCGGGCGCCTGCGCCCAGGCCTGGGTAGCCGCCAGCGTGAAGGCGGCGGCGATGAGATGTGGCTTCATCATGTTGACGCCTCCTTATGCCTGCACCAGCGGGCCGGGATTCTTCAGATATTGCTCGCGGATATGATGCGCGGCCCAGTAGGCCAGCCCCCCGACCAGCCCCGTCGGGTTGTATCCCATGTTCTGCGGGAACAGGCAGGCGCCCATCACAAAGACATTGGAAACGTCCCAGCTCTGAAGATACCGGTTGACGACGCTTTCCTTGGGATTCGTGCCCATGATCGCGCCGCCGGTGTTGTGCGTGCTCTGGTAGACGCGGGTGTCGTAGTGCGAGCCCTTCTTGCGCACAGCGACGAAGTGCTTCTCGGGGTTCATGGCCTTGGCGACCTCGTCCATGCGCGTGCCGAGGTGCCCGATCATGTCGAACTCGTTATCGTGCCAGTCGAAGGTCATGCGCAGCAGCGGTTGGCCAAAGGCGTCCTTGTAGGTCGGATCGAGCGAGAGATACGCGTCGCGGTAGGACATGACCGATCCCGAGATGCCGATGCTCATATAACGCTGGTAGGTATCCTGCACGGCTGCCTTCCACCCGCTGCCCCAGCGCGGCGCGCCCGGCATGGTGGGCGTTTGCGCGATGGGCCGGCCGCCATAGCGGATATGCCGGATCGAAGCGCCGCCGATGAAACCCAGCGGCCCGTGATCGAACTGGTCGCCATTCAGATCGTCCATCGATACGCCGCCCGCACCCGTGCCGACGAAGGGATTGAGCTGCGTGCCTTTGGGCAGCAGGACATTGACCGCGCCGTTCATTTGGTAGGCGTAGTTCTTGCCCACCGTTCCTTCGTTGGTGGCCGGATCGTAGGGCTTGCCAATGCCGGAAAGCAGCAGCAGGCGTACGTTATGCATCTGGTACGCGGTCAGGATCACCAGATCGGCCGGCTGTTCGACCTCCCGCCCCTGCGCGTCGATGTAGGTGACGCCCGTCGCCTTCTTGCCCGACGAATCCAGATTGACCTTGAGCACGTGCGAATGCGTGCGCAGTTCGAAATTCGGCTTCTTCAGCAGAACCGGCAGGATGGTGGTCTGCGGCGAAGCCTTGGCGTACATATAGCAGCCGTAGTTCTCGCAAAAGCCGCAGAAGTTACAGGGCCCCAGGCGCACGCCGTAGGGGTTGGTGTACGGCTCGGATGCGTTGGCAGCTGGCGCCGGATAGGGGTGGAAGCCGACCTCGCGCGCGGCTTTCTCGAACAGCTGCGCGCCCAGGGTATTGGGCAGCGGCGGCACCGGATAATCCTTGCTGCGCGCGCCTTCCAGCGGATTGCCGCCGGGGACGATCTTGCCCTGGAGGTTGCCCGCCTTGCCCGACGTGCCGCATACATACTCGAACTGGGTGAAATAGGGTTCCAGTTCCTCGTAGGTCACGCCGAAATCCTGGATCGTCATGTCCTCCGGGATGAACTTCTTGCCGTAGCGTTCCTCGTAGCGCGTGCGCAGCTGCAATTCCTCGGGCAGTACCCGGTAGTGCATGCCGTTCCAATGGAAGCCCGCGCCGCCCACGCCGTTGCCCAGCAGAAAGGAACCGTTTTGCCGGTAGGGCACCGCAAGATCGTTCACCCCGTGGCGGATGGTCACAGTTTCCTTGGCCAGTTCCTGGTAAAGCTTGCCGCGTATCGAGTACGCCAGTTCGTCGATGACCTTCGGATATTGCGCATCGGTCGGCGTATCCCGCATGGGGCCGCGCTCCAGCGCCAGCACATTGAGGCCCGCTTCGGTCAACTCCTGACCCATGATCGCGCCGGTCCAGCCGAATCCGACCAGCACCACGTCGACTTTCTCTCGCTTGATCGCCATCGCTCAGCCCTTTTCTCCGGAAATGGACACGGGTCCGTACGGGTACTTGACGTTGGGCTGGTCGGTCCAGTCCGCGAAGTCCGCGCGGGCCCCCGGAAAGCCCACCATCTTCCACCCCGCCATCTGTTTGTTTCCCCCATAAATGGGATCGGCGAAATAGCCTTCCTTTGTGTTGGAAAGCAGGAAGTTGAAGAAAGTGCGCGACGGCACGTTGTCGAAGGCGATCTTGCCGGTGTCCAGATCCTTGAGGACCTGCTCCTGCAGCGGCTTGTCCAGGTCGACGAATACCTTGCCGTGCTGCTGCTTGCACCATGCATCGCATGCGGCGATGCCGTGGCGATAGACATCGCGCGGCGTCTGGTTGATCTGGTAACCCAGCTCCGGCACCACATCGGGATGAAACGGACCTTGCATATACCACAGCTGGCCGTGGCCCCAGGGCGTTTCCATCTGCCGGTCGATGAACTCCGGAACCCCGGCCTCGATGGCGCCGGCACCGTACTGGTCGGCCGGGATCAGGTGATCCACCGCGGCAGCGACGAACTTCCATTCCGCCTCGGTGAAGTACGTGGGAGTGTAGGGCTTGGGGGGATTCGCGTTTGCCGCCGCGGTGGTCTGCGCCGGCTGGCCGGTACACCCCGTTTGGCTCACCGCTGCACCCGCGGCCAGTGTCGAGGCGGGCACGATGGCCAATACCTGCTGCAGGAAACGCCTGCGCGGCTCTCGCTCTTGCGTCATGAAGCTTCTCCGTGGAAACCGGCAGCGAAACAGCCTCTTCCACCATTCTTCGGGCTGTACTTCGCCGGAGCCGGACCCGGCACTTATATCAGATACCGCCTTACAGGGTGTTAACGCGCATCGGCCGCCGGCGCCAGGATCGTCCCGCCCGGCGCCAGCGCTACCGCCTCAGAACGCCCCTCGATAAGGATCGTTTTTTTGCATTTACACCCCGCACCGCATCCTCTCAGCTCACGCAATCCTTCTGGGCCTCGGTGGGCGGCGCGTCGGGCCGGTAGTCGTCGGTCAGCGTATTCAGGAAGCAGATCAGGTCGTGCACGTCCTGCTCCGACATCGGGGGCTTGGAGCCGGCCGCGCGGCCGTCCAAAGGCATCTGGGTATCGATATTGCCCCAGTATCGCGCGGGCAGGTCGTTGTACTTCTGCACTTTGCCCGTCCCTTTCGCATATTGCACGGTGATCAGCCCGTAGGTCGGATAGTCCTTGTCGTAACCGGGATCGCCTGGCTTGAGCACCTTGCCGCCGACGGTCGGATACCACAGCTGCGGATTGGTATCGCGCGTGTTGTAGAAGCGGATCGCCTGTTCCAGCGAATGAATGACGCCGTTGTGGAAGAACGAGCGGCGCAGCGCGACGTTGCGCAGCGTCGGGGCCTTGAACATGCCGCAGAACCTGCTGGGCTTGCCGTCCTCCGTCAAGGCATGATCCGGCCGCTGCGGGCCGCACAGGCCCATGTCGAAACGCTTGGCGTCCTTGTCGTTGGCCGGGATATCGTTGCGGTTGGCCTGCGGTCGCGTCGCGTGGATGTCGTTGCGCGGCACGCCGATGGCCTCGTACGAGAAGTCCGTGAACAGGGCGCTGCTGCCGCGAAAACCCGCACCCTGATAATGGCACGAGGCGCAATTGCCCGTGCCCGGATCCGTGAAGACCTTCATGCCGCGCAACTCGGCCACGGTCAGCTCGCCGCCTTTCTTGTTGGAGGTGTACAGGTCGAACTTGCTGTTGTACGGCCGGAAACTGACATCTTCCAGCTGGAAGGCCTGTAGCGCCGCAGTAATGTCGTGGAAGGCGGCGGCGGTATCGTCGAAGGCATGATCGCCGAAAGCCTGGCGGAACAACGGCGCATAGTCGGCCGCCTTGACCTTGGCCACCACGGCGGCGGCCGATGTGTTGGCCATCTCCACCGGATCGAGCAACGGTCCCTCGGCCTGCCCGGCGTGATCCGCGGCGCGGCCGTCCCAGTCGAAGCCGCCGCCGGGCCCGGGCACGCTGATCGCGTCGGGATTGTCCAGCAAATCGGAATACGGCGGCGTCTTGTCCTTGTAGCGCAGCGAAGGCACGGCGCGCACGCCGCGCTCGGCCATGGCGGCGCCACCCGGTTGCGCGGCCAGGTCGTTGGGCGGACCGTAGGCGAACTTCGGATCATGGCAGGTGGCGCAGGACATCCTGCGCGAACCGGACATGTTGTGGTCGAAGAACAGCCTCTGCCCCACCTGGGCCGCCAGGCTGAGCGGCTGCTGCCGGATCACGGGGTTGTGCCAGGGGGCTTCCTGCGCGGCCTGCCCCGGCGGGGACGCGACCGTGCCCTGCCCGCCGCTCCCGCCCGCGGCCACACCCGCCACGGCCGCCATCGCCAGCAGCGCGATCGCCACCGGAACACGCTTGCGCATGAAAAAACCTTTGGATTGCGGAAGTTTCACTTCACCGCCCAGACGCTGACCTGCGTCTTGTCCGGGCCGATCTGCGGCGGCATGGCCGCGTCGGTCGACTGCTTCTGGCGGTAGTCGGCTGGAATCACGTAGGCGTGATTCATCGGACGAACCGAGTCGAAGTGCGTGTCGCCGCTGTTCGCATACTCCGGCAGGATCTGCAGGTGCTCGGCGATGAACTTCTCGGTGTACTTGGCGCGATTCATGTACGAGCCGTCGATGGCCGGGTCGGCCAGCTGGAACATGTCCTGCATGGTGCGAACGAAGGAGAAATGGCTGTATGCGTCGCTGTCCACCACGCCCTTGGGCGCCTTGGGCTGGTTGGTCACGACCAGGAAGATCGAATTGCCGTGGCCGTGGTTGCCTTCCGTATAGTTGACCACCGTGGGATCCGGCGTGAAGCTGCCGTCGGGGTTCTCCTTAAGCGGCTGCGACACCGTGCTGTTGCTGACGTTCCAGCCGCAGCAGGAATTGAAGCCGCTGCTGGCCGTGGCTTCGTCGAACATGATCACGATCGCCGAACGCTGTTGGGTGTTCTTCCATACCCGCGACGCCTGGATTTTCTTGATGATGTAGTCGACGTAGTTGTCGCCACGGGTGATTATCGCGGGGCTGCCGCAGTCGGTGATAAGCGCGCCGCCCGTGGTTTTCACCGTCGTGCCGTGCATGTCGTCGCACTGGTCCGGGATCAGGAAGTTCAGCGCGCCGACGTCGCCGCTGTCCAGGTCCTTGCCGAACTGGTCTACCTCATAGTTGGCGGGAACCACATACTTGGTGCCGTTCTGCATGTTGGCGTCGAACTGTCCGCCACCCAGGGTGCGATTGCTGAAGAAGAAGTCCGGCAACAGGCGCGCGTCCTGGTAGGGCATTGCCGGATGGTGCTTCGTCCGGTACATATTGCTGGCCAGGGGTACCGTGCCGCCCGACGGGATGGGGGTGGGATCGTTGCCTATGCCGTTCGGATATGCGGTATCCACACCGGTGATGGCGGCGTCGGCGACACTGTCCGTGCGGGGGTCCTGCCCGGGATTCATCGTTTCGCCGTAGACGCGCCAGTTCATGCCGGCGTTCTCCAGCGCCGTGAACAGGTTGGGCGCCGTAATGTTGTGGTTGGTGCCGTTGCAATTGGCCGTCGCGCTGAAGGGCGAGGACACCAGGCCCGGCTTGTCATGGGTGGGCAAGGGGTCCTTGGGCGCATTGGCGCCGGTGGCGCTGCAATTCCACTGCGAATCATCGGTAATACCGAAGTCGTCGCCGCCGCCGACCGCGGTGTAGTTGGGCTCGCTGGGCTGGCCGGTCGAAAAATAATTCGTCAGCTGGTTGTTCTCTTTCAGGTACTTGGCGATCTTGGGTGCGTAAGGCTGGTTGAGAATCGTATTCGAGCCCTTGTTTTCCAGGAATAGAACGAATAGATGGTCGTAGCGCGGGATGCCCTCCACATTGAAGGCCGCCTGTTGCGCCTGCAGGAAGGTGATCGGCTTGCGGGTCTCCGGCGTGGTCGCGGTCTCGGGCGTGACGTTGATCTTATTGGTCAATTCCGGATCGCCGCCGGGCACGGCCAGCGCATCGGGATACAGGTCCCCGCGATCGAGCTTGGTCGTGGCGTAGGTGTAGCGGTTGCCCAGCTGGTTGGCTTCGAACAGCAGCGACGTACGGGTGGCTCCCTGCGTGGCGTGCACGTCGACGATGACGTCGGCGGCCTGCACGTTCAGGCGGGCGGCCAGGTTGGCCTTCTCCGCGGCATAGCTGCTGTTGTCGTCCTCGACCATGCGCTGGATTTCGCTGGACATCGGGCTGATGACGATCTTGCCTGCACCCTGGTCCTGGATCTCTTCGGCCGAGACACGCAGCGCCATGCGCCTGGCGACTTTCATTCCGCTGGCGCTATTGACCGCGTCGGTGCCGACATCGGCCAGCAGCGCCGCCACAGCCGGGGCCTGCAAGGAGAAGGCACCGTTGCCGTCGGTGGTGACCGGGTTCTCTTCCGGGTCGCATTTGCCATTGGTGTTGGCATCGATACAGACCCTGGCGTTCTGGAAATAAGCGGCATCGATGTTGGGATTCGTCGTGCTGCCCGGCTGGTAATTCGAGCCGGTCACCACGCCCTGCATGGTGACGGTGGCAGACGTGTCATTGCTGGCGGTGGGACTGGACGAACTGTCATCGCCACCGTTGCAACCGGCCAGGGCCAGGGCCGCGGCGATGGCCGTCAGCGAGGCGTAAAGCGGCGCGCGCCGCGAGTCACGAGAGTGCTTGGATACGATCATGGACCTTTCCCTCTACGGAATGAGGTGTACGGAATGGACGGGTTCAGACGGCCAGGTTGACGGCAGGCACGCCCGTGTCGACCGTCACGGTCGTGGTGCCGGCCACCGCCGGCGCGGCGGGCAGCTCGCCATTGACCAGCGGCTTCATCTTGCGGAAATCGCAGGTCAGCCGGTCCGCGGTCAGCGTCACCACGGCATAGCCCTGGGCGTCGGTATCGACGTACTTCAGCCACGTGTTGAAGGTGGACATCGTGCCGTTGAGCTTATTGGTCACGTTCTGGTAGACCAGCGGCTGCAAGCCCGCCAGCGAGGGCTGCGCATGGACTTCGTCCACGTAGAACCTGAACAGCGAAGTACTGGATACACCGGCCGTCACCAGGTCCACCATCACCGGCGTCGGCGAACTGGCGTCGAAATCGTCCATGACCGGGCCGGAGAAGAACGCATGGATGTCGCCTGTCAACGCCACCACGTTCGGAATGGTGTTGTTCTTCAGGAAGGCCATCATGTCCTTGCGCTCGGCGTTGTAGCCGTCCCACTGGTCCGCGTCGAACAGGATGACGTTCAGGAACGACACCGGCGGCAGCATCGCGTTGATCGCCGCGACGGAGGCGTTGACGGCGTCCACGCCGAATGCCGTGTCGAACAGCGCATGTATGGCGGTAAAGGCGCCAGGCAGCGTGCCCGAGGTCTTGATCGCCTGGATGTCCTGGCGAACGGCCGGCAGAATGGCCGTGTTGCGCAAAGGCGCCAGGTCGCCCGGGTCCGTCGCCACGATGGCATCGGTGACCAGTTGCACCACGGCCTCCTGGCCATCGACCTGCATGCGCAGCAACGACACCTCGTTGCCCCACAGGCGCCAGGCGGTCTTGGGCTTGCTTGCCAGCATCTGGTCCTTCCACCAGGCCAGCTGCGTGCTGCCCAGCATGGACTGCGTACCGCCCGCGGCGATCTTGGCCTGCTCGGCGGCGGCCAGCGTGTCCCGCCCGACCAGGTAACGGCTGCCGAGGAATCCGCCGGTCGCCGATTCCGGAATGACATGGTCGTCGCGGTACAGCCGTTCGTCGGTCATCACCAGCGTGGCCAGCGAGCCGAAGGTGAAGGAACGATAGATCCGGATGTTCTCGAAGGACGGATTGTTCAGGTCCAGCGTGACGTCCGCGGGCATGAACTCGAACCACGCCTGGCTGGCGCTGCGGCGGCGGGCGAGCTGTTCGGTCTCGTCGTCCGTGGCCGTGTAGGTCTGGTGATCCTGCCAGGCATCGTCGGAGAACTCATGGTCGTCCCAGATCGCGATCATCGGAAAGCGCGCGTGCAGGGCCTGCAGCCGAGGATCCGAGCGATAGCTCTTGTACAGGGCGCGGTAATCCGCCACCGTGGTGGCGTAAACCGACCCGTCGTCCAACTTGGTTCCGTTGGGCAGGGCCAATGGCGCATGCGTCTTCTCGGTCTGGCCGGTCAGCACGCGGGCGGGCAGGCTTTCGTAGATGTAGTCGCCCAGATGGACGACGAAGTCCAGGTCTTCATTCAGCATTTCGCCGAATGCCGCCCAATGGTTGGCGTTCCAGTCCTGGCAGGAGATGAAGGCGAACTTCAATTGCGCGACGCCCGCGCCGTCCGCGGGCGCGGTTTTAGTGCGGCCTGCCGTGCTGGTGACCGTGCCCGCGACGAAGCGATAGAAATACGGGGTCGTGGGCTCCAGGCCGACGACCTTGTGACGCACCGTGTAGTCCCACGACGGATCGGCCTCGATCGTCTCGTTGACCAGCAAGGCCGAGAACGTATCGTCCGTGGCGACCTGGACGATTACCTTCACCGGGTCCGTGCCGTTGGCGCCTTCCACACGGGTCCAGAGGATGATGCTGTCGGGCCGGGGATCCCCCGATGCGACGCCCTGCGCGAAAGACACCGGCGCGGGATTGCCGGGGCCGGCCGGGGCCGTCTCGCCGCTGCTGTCATTGCCGCTGTCGTTATTGTCGCCTCCGCACGCGGTAAGCGTGCCGGTCATGGCGACCGAGACAGTCAGGAAGCTGCTCCACTTGATGAAATTTCGACGGTCCATGTTCACGGATGTATGGGGTTGTCGATCGTCGAACCGTTGGTATGCGCTAACGCAAGGACCGCCGACCGGATTGGAAGTGCGGCATTACCCCATACGCACATTGCGCAGCGGTTACACAAAATCGCGCTTGTGCATGACACTGCCACAATGCGTTCAGCCATTCGCAAGCAGTTCATCGCCAAGTCGTCATATCGCTCGCATCGCCGCGAAGCGTCGTCATCGTCGAGGCTTCCCGCCGCCGTGCTTCGGAAGCGGGGCAACGATGGCCTGCAACATGCGGGACATACCATCGTCCCCATGGCCATCACTGTCAGATTCTCCGATCAGGTGCGCGACTGGATCGCGCACAACCTCCATCGCGGCGTCGCCGCGCGGGACATCGTTTCCGAATTGATCGCGCACCGCACGGCACCCGACCTGGCCGCCGCAATGGTGGGCGCCGTCGCGCACGCGCTGGCGCACGGCACGCCACTGCCGGAGGGAAAACTGGTGCTCGATGCGACCGTGGACGGGAAGGCCGCGCCTTCCGCTTATCGGCCGGACGCCATGCGGCTGGCGGCCGGGCCGCTGATCCGCACTCCCGACCGCGATGTGCGCGTGCTCGCGCGCATGATCCGGCCCAGTACCGCGATCCTGGCCGACGTGTTGGATACGGACGAATGCGCGCAGCTGATCGCCGCGGCGCGGCCGCGGCTGCGCCGATCGCTAGTGGTGGATCCCATAACGGGCCTGGATGTGGCGAAGGACCACCGCAGCAGCCTCGGCATGTTTTTTCGCCTGGGCGAAACGGCATTGATCGAGAAAATCGAGCGGCGCATCGCCTGCCTGATCGACCGCCCGGTGGAAAATGGCGAGGGGCTGCAGATCCTGCACTATCCGGCCGGCGCGGAAAGCGCCCCGCACGTCGATTACCTGATGCCCGCCAACGAGGCCAACCGCGAGTCCGTGGCACGCAGCGGCCAGCGGGTATGCACGCTGATCATGTATCTCAACGACGTTCCCGCCGGCGGTGAAACGACGTTTCCGGAGTCGGGCTGGTCGGTGTCGCCGCGCCAGGGCCACGCGGTGTACTTCGAATACGGCAACGCGGCCGGGCAAACCGACCCGGCCTCGTTGCATGCCGGCGCGCCGGTGTTGGCCGGCGAAAAATGGATCGCGACGAAATGGGTGCGCAGCCGCCGCTTCGTGCCGCGCGGCGCTCAGTGCCCGTAGCGATTGTCCTTGGCGCCACGGCTTCCGGCCGTGCCGCCTGCCGGGTCGCCGACCGAGCCCGGCGCACCCTGGCTGCCCTTGACGGTGCCCTGGGCCGGCAGGCCGGACGAGGGGCCGCCCGGCGGCGATACGGACGTGGGTGGCGTCGCGGTGCCCGGCGTTACGGCCGGCGTACGGGGCCGCTGCGCGTTCGGCCCCATGTCCGACCCGGGCACGGGCTGGTTCAGGCCCGTCCCGGCGGGTTGATTGCCCGGCATGAGGGGCCGTGAGCTTCCCGACGACGATCGCTGGTCCGCGGCCTGTACGCCGGATACCGCCCACGGCGCCATCGTCAACGCGATGGCGGCGGCGATGCAGAGCAGGACGCGCGCCGGCGGATGTTTTTTCGCCTTTTTCATGATGAGGCTCCATGTGTGGGGACCGGAGGCAGCCGCCGCGGAACCATGCGCCCCACGCGGCGCGAAAGGCGCGCCGCAAAGCGTGTTCCCGCCGCTTCGAATGGGCATACCTATAATCGGTCGATGAACCGCAACGATCCCGCGCCCGTATGAACGAGGACAACCACACGATACTGCGTCTGGAACACGGCGATGCCAGCGTCGATATCTGCCCCCGCCTGGGCGGCACCCTGCTGCGCTACACATGGCGCGGCGTGCCCATCCTGCGGCCCAGCGACGGCGTGCCCGAAATCGCCCGCCTGACGGCCTGCTATCCGCTGCTGCCCTTTTCGAATCGCCTCGCGGGTGGCCGGCTCGCGTTCGGCGGCAGGGTTTATGCCATTCCGCGCACCGTCGACTACGCACCCCTGCCCATGCACGGACTGGCCTGGCAGCTTCCATGGCACGTGCAGGCCAGGACCCGCGCGAGCGCGGACCTGGCGCAGGCGTACACGCCCCGCGGCACGGAACCCGGATGGCCGTTCCCGTACACGGCCCGGCAGGTTTTCCGGCTGGACGACGACGGCCTGCACATGACACTTTCGATCCGCAATACCGGCGCGGAACCGCAGCCGGCCGGCCTGGGTTGGCACCCGTATTTTCCGCGTACGCCGCAAACGCGGGTGTGGGCCGATGTCGGCGACATGTGGATCAACGATGATGCCAACCTGCCGCGGCGCCTGCAGCCGGCTCCGGCTGCGCTGGCATCCGGCATGCTGGCCGAAGGCGCCAGCTACGACAATGTCTTCCGCGGCTTCGGCGGCCGCGCAGCCATCGCCTGGCCGGAACGCGATACCGCCGTCACGCTGCGAGCCGACGCGACATTCAGTCATCTGGTCATTTTCACGCCGCCCGGCAAACCGTATCTGGCGGTCGAACCCGTTTCGCACATGACGGACGCGTTCAATCGCTATACGGCCGCCGGTGGCACGGGCAATCCCGGACATGACGCGGACACCGGCACCACGGTGCTGGAACCAGGCGCAATGCTGACGGGCGGCATGTCGCTATGCCCCTCGACGCTGCGCGATGCCGGCATCGCCTGACCCGCCGGACGCCGCGATCGCGGCATATCGATACGCTCGGTCGCGCGCGACACCGCGCACGATGAACACTGACCCAGGAGACCATCATGGACGCCTCCGTACTCGACGCCATCGCCCGCTGGCCCAACGTACCCGCCGTGGCGGGCTGGCTATCGCTGAATGCCGCGGGCCAGTGGCGGCTGCATCCGGAAGGCGACGCGGCGCGCGGCGGAGCGGGCGTCTCCATCGGCAACCCCGCGATCCTGGCCTACATGGCGCGCAACTACGATCACGACGACCAGGGACGCTGGTTTTTCCAGAACGGTCCGCAGCGGGTCTATGTCCGGCTGGATGCGGCGCCCTATATTCTGCGCACCGGCGCCGATGCGTCCACCCTGGAGACCCACACCGGCCTGCCCGTGCATGAGGTAACCGCCTGGTACCTGGACGAATCGCACCGGCTGTATGCACGGACCGACGCCGGCCCCGGGATGGTCGCAGGACGCGATGTGCCGGCCCTGATGGACGCCATGCGGCTGGAAGACGGAACCGATGCGCTGGAAGCGGCAGCCCGGCTGGACGATACCGGCGCCCTGCAGGTGCGCCATCCGGCATCCGGCAGCGCCGTGCCGCTGCGCCGCGTGCACCGCGACGCCCTGGAACAGGAACTGGGTTTCGTCGCCAATCCGCTCCCTTCCCCTGCCGACCGGGCTAGCCGTTAGAATCGGCATCATGAGCGAAAAGCCCACCCACTATTTCCCGGCGCCCCGCCGTGCCAGCTTTTGCAGCCAGTGCGGTTCCCCCGTCGACCGGCGTGTGCCGGACGGCGATAACCGCGAACGCGATATCTGCGATCACTGCGGCGCCATCCATTACCAGAATCCCCGTGTCGTGGTGGGTACCCTGCCGGTCTGGGAAAACCGTATCCTGCTGTGCCGTCGCGCGATCGAGCCCCGCTACGATACCTGGACCCTGCCGGCCGGCTTCATGGAACTGGGCGAAACCACGGCCCAGGGCGCGGCGCGCGAAACGCTGGAGGAATCCGGCGCCCGGGTGGAACTGGGCCAGCTGTTCACCGTCATCGACGTGCCCCAGGTGGATCAGGTGCATATTTACTATCTTGCCCGCGCGCTCAGCCCGGACCTCGACCCCGGGCCGGAAAGCCTGGATGCGCGTTATTACGACGAAGCCGAAATTCCCTGGGATGAGCTGTCGTTTCGCACGGTGGTCACCACGCTGCGGCACTTCCTGGAAGACCGCCGCCGCGGCGTCTTCGGTGCCCATCGCTATTCGCTAGAACATCATTGAAGCTGCCCTGGGTTGATCCCGATACGCCTCTGCCGCCGGTCGAGTGCGCGATGAGCGACCCCGACGGCCTGCTGGCGGCCGGCGCCGATCTGTCGGTGCAGCGGCTCACGGAGGCCTATTCGCGCGGCATATTTCCCTGGTATTCGGAGGGCGAGCCGGTCCTGTGGTGGTCGCCCGATCCGCGCATGGTGCTGGCCTGCGAGGACTTCGTCGTCTCGCATTCGATGGCCAAGCTGCTGCGCCGGCTGGCCCGCGAGGAACAGCAGCCCCATCCGCGCGTGCAGGTGCGCGTGGACACCGCGTTCGAGCGGGTGCTGACGGCCTGCGCCGCGCCGCGCGATCGGTTGTCCGGCACATGGATCACCGAAGACATGCGCGACGCCTACGCCGCCTGGCACCGTGCGGGCGCGGCGCACAGCGTCGAAACCTGGGTGGACGGCGAACTGAGCGCGGGCCTGTACGGCATCAGCCTGGGCGGCATGTTCTATGGCGAATCCATGTTCACCCATGTCTCCGATGGTTCGAAGATCGCGCTGGCGCACCTGGTGCGATTTTTGCAAAACCACGGGGTTCCATGGATAGACTGCCAGCAACAGACCCGTCATCTGGCCAGCCTGGGCGCGCGCCCCGTCCCCCGCGCGCGCTTTGTGGCCCGCGTGGCGGAACTGGTAACGTTGCCGGCGCCGCCCTGGCAGTGTGGCAGGCTCGATACGCGTGGACGCCTGCTGCCTTTAGGCGAGACGACGCCCTAGCGCCTTAGGCGTTATCATGTCCGCAGCGCCACAGGGCCTCACACCTGCTGGCGAGCGCGCATGAGCCAGCTAAAAGAACTTCCTTTTTCCACCCTACAGTTCTATGCCACGGCCCCCTACCCTTGCAGCTACCTGCCTGGGCGCCAGGCACGCTCACAAGTTGCCGCGCCCGGGCACCTGATCCACGCCGGCACGTATTCGCAACTGGTGGAACAGGGTTTCCGGCGCAGCGGCCTCTTCACCTACCGGCCGCACTGCGACAGTTGCCAGGCATGCATCCCGGTGCGCGTGGATACCGAGCACTTTGCGGCCAGCCGCAGCCAGCGGCGCGCATGGAAGCGGCATGGCGATCTGCGCTCCTTCGTGGCCGAGCTGGCCTGGTCGCCCGAACACTACGAGCTCTACACCCGCTATCAGCAGGGTCGCCACCCGGGCGGTGGGATGGATGAGGATAGCCGGACGCAGTATGCGCAGTTTTTGCTGACCAGCCGGGTCAACACGCGCCTGGTGGAGTTCCGCGCGCCCGACGGCACGCTCGCGATGGTCTCGATCATCGATGTGCTGGACGAGGGGCTGTCCTCCGTCTACACCTTCTATGACCCGGACCTGCCCGGCAGCCTGGGAACCTACAGCATCCTGTGGCAAATCGAGCAGTGCCGCGCCCTGGATCTGCCCTGGCTATACCTGGGCTACTGGATCGCGGCCAGCCGCAAAATGGCCTACAAGGCGGGTTTCCGCCCCGCCCAACTGCTGATCGACGGTAACTGGCGCGACCCGCCCGCCGAGGACGATACGGCGTCCTGAGGCGTGTCGCGCGGCGTCCCCGGATTTCTTCCGGCCCTTCCCCGGCTCGCACCCGCACGCGCTGAAACCCGCTCGAACGCGCCATCCGCAGGCGGATCGCTCTACAATGCCGCCCCATGTCTATCCTGTTCCAAGCCTATCCCCTCGCGCGCCGGGCGCTGTTCGCCATGGATGCGGAAACCGCCCACGAAGTCACGCTGAAAACGCTGCAGCGCGCCTACGATTGCGGCGCGACCCGTTCGTTGATGCATGCCGCGCCGCTCGCGCCCATCACCCTGATGGGGCTGCGCGTGCCGAACGCCGTCGGGCTCGCCGCGGGTCTGGACAAGAATGGCGCGCATATCGATGCGCTAGGCAACCTGGGCTTCGGCTTCGTGGAAGTCGGCACGGTTACGCCGCGTCCGCAGCCTGGCAACCCCAAGCCGAGGCTGTTCCGCCTGCCCCGCGCCAATGCGCTGATCAACCGGCTGGGATTCAACAACCTGGGCCTGGACGCTTTTATCGCCAATGTGCAGCGCAGCCAGTGGCGCGCGCGCGGCGGCATTCTGGGCCTGAATATCGGCAAGAACGCCGACACGCCAATCGCCCAGGCCGCGGACGATTATCTGAAGGGCCTGCGCGGCGTTTTCCCGCACGCGGACTATGTGACGGTCAACATTTCGTCGCCCAATACGCAGAACCTGCGCTCCCTGCAGGGCGGCGACGAGCTGAACCACCTGCTGGAGCGCCTGCGCGAGACGCGCCAGCAGCTTGCCGATACCCATGGCCGGGATGTGCCGCTGGCAGTCAAGATCGCCCCCGACCTGGAGCCGGAGCAGGTCGACGCGATTGCCGATATCCTGCCGCGCTATGGCGTGAACGGCGTCATCGCGACCAATACCACGCTGTCGCGGGCGGCCGTGGCCGGCCTGCCGCATGCCGAAGAGGCCGGCGGCTTGTCCGGTCCGCCGGTGCATGAACTCAGCCTGGCGGTCATCTCGCGGCTGAAACAACGGCTGGGATCTGCCTTGTCCATTATCGGCGTGGGCGGCATCCATAGTGGGCGCCAGGCCGCCGAAAAGATGGCCGCGGGCGCGGATGCGGTGCAGTTGTACACCGGGCTGATCTATCGCGGGCCGGCCCTGGTCCGCGAATGCGTGGACGCCACCGCGGTACGGGCACGGTAGCGCCCCGGCGCGCCCAAAAAAAAGGGCCGCCCATTCAGGCGGCCCAGCTCCAGCTCTGCTCAAACTGGTCTACCACGATAGCACCCGCGACAGCGGGGCGCCGGTACCGGCCCGAAGAACTCAGGCGGCGGCGCGGCGGCTACGGGGCGATGCAACCTTGTTGGCGGCGTCGGCGGCATCCGAAGCAGCCTTGAAGGTCGCGTTGGCGGCGGCATTCAGATTGGATTCGGCGACTTCGGCGGCCTGCTTGGCGGCCTTGCTCATCGAATCGTACGCGCTGGTGGCGGTCGCCAGCGAAGACTTGATCAGCGCGACGGCACCTTCCGTGCCGGTCGGGGCGTTCTTGGCCAACTGATCGATGGCTTCGGACAGCTGCGCCTGGTTGTCGGCGATATGCTCTTCGCCCAGCTTGACCAGTTCACCCTGCACTCCGGCGACGATGTCATACACATGCTTGCCGTAGGCCAGCGCCTTTTCCGCGCTGGGTTGCACCAGGCCGGTGGAGAAGGCCAGGGCTTCCTGCGGGTCCTTGACGTCGGCAGCTTGCTGCGAACGCAGCGCGACTTCATCGATGGAGGCCTTGATAACCTTCAGGTTCAGGTCCACGAGTTTCTCGAAGCCCGCGAAAAGCGCGGACTGCGTGGCGATCAGGGTGTTGATACCGGCCTTTTGGCGGGCGAAGACTTGTTGCGGAATAGCGCTCATAGGGAATCTCCTCGAGTTGCCCCTTCGCAGGGGGCGCAAATGGCGGGATGCGGAAGAAGATGCGAGGGTTCCATACTGCCGAAACACCCCAGGCTCGCGGCTACCACAATTCCCGAGCCGTTGTGCACTGCACAATTCACATTTTAGGCATCGCCGACGCGATGTCAAGCACTTTTGGTGCGTCGCAACAAACCCACACAATTCGGCGGGGTATCACGTTCCCGCACCGCCGGACTATCGCTTCCCGGGCAGCCTGTCGCTTCAGTATGACGGCGCATCATGACAGCGCATCTACCGGCAAAAGATAGAGAGACCGTGAAAACGGCGCAACATGGGGAAACAACTAGGGTGACGCGTCCCTGCTTATTGCCTAGACTGGCATGCAGAGTAGGCCCGTAGAGGCCCTCGCAGCAATTGCACTTGCACCCGTATGCGGGTATGCACCCGCAAATTGAGGAGACAACATGCCTTTCCCTTTCCGTCGGCTGGCTGCCGTTCTTGCGGCTGTCGCGCTATCCGCGGCCGGTGCCGCCCAAGCAGAGTACCCGGACCACGTCGTCAATATGGTGGTCCCGTTCGCCGCCGGCGGGCCTACCGACAACGTCGCGCGATCGCTCGCCGAAGCCATGCGCCCGTCGCTCGGGCAATCGATCATTGTCGAGAACAAGGGTGGCGCCGGCGGCACGATAGGCACGACCTTCGCCGCGCGGGCACCGGCGGACGGCTATACGGTCCTGCTGATGCACGTGGGTTTTTCGACAGCGCCCTCGCTGTACAAGGACCCCGGCTACGACCCGTTCAAGAGCTTCGAACCGATCGGCCTGGTGGTGGACGTGCCGATGACCATCCTGGCGCGTGACAACTTCCCGCCGAACAACATCAAGGAATTGGCCGAGTACGTCAAGAAGAACGCCGACAAGATCACGCTGGCCAACGCGGGCATCGGCGCCGCCAGCCATCTGTGCAGCGTCATGCTGAACGAGGCCTTCGGCGTGCAACTGCTGACAGTGCCCTACAAGGGGACGGCCCCTGCCATGAACGACCTGCTCGGCAAGCAGGTGGACATGCTGTGCGACCAGACGACGAACACCACGCAGCAGATCAACGCGAAGAAGGTAAAGGCGTATGCGGTCACCAGCCTGAAGCGGGTTGCCACCCTCCCCGATCTGCCGACGATGGACGAATCGGGCTACAAGGGGTTCCAGGTCGGCATCTGGCACGGCATGTGGGTGGCCAAAGGCACGCCCAAGCCGGTGGTCGACAAGCTGGTCAAGGCCCTGCAGGCCGGCCTGAAGGACCCCAAGTTCCAGGAGCGCATGCGGACGCTGGGCGCCGCGGTGCTGGTGGACGACGCCAACCCGCAGGCCCTGGATGCCAAGGTCAAGCAGCAGGTGCCGCAATGGGCCGAGCTGTTCAAGAAAGCCAATATCCAAAAACAATAACATCCGCCGCGCGACCCGCGTAGCGGGATAGCGCGAGAACCCCGGTCCGCCGGGGTTCGTCGAAAGCCCGGCCCGTGCTTGCACCGTCCGGGCTTTTTTTCGCGATATCGCCAGCCCCCGCGGGTGCCATCCGCTCGGGGACAACGGGTTCAGGCGGCCTGGGCGCCATCCTGCCGGCCGGCCACTCCACCCTCCACCCCTGCCTGGCCGAATGCCGTTTCCGCGACGCGGACGTCATAGCCCAGCGATGAGGAAATCCGCGCGGCCGTATCCATCAGGCGCGCGATCCATTCGTCCTGCATGCGTTCGGCGGGCGCCGAAATCGACAGCCCCGCGACGAGCTTGCCGCTATCGTCATGGATGCCGGCGGCGATGCAGCGCACACCGACTTCCAGCTCTTCGTTATCGCGCGCGTAGCCGTGGCTGCGCACTTTGGATAGCTCTCGCTCCAGCAGGTCCAGCCGCGTCAGGCTGTTGTCGGTATGGCCTTTCAGCCCGGTGCGCAAGGCGTAGGCGCGAACCTGCCTGGGTTCGGCCATGGAAAGGAAGAGCTTGCCGGTCGAGGTAAGGTGCAGCGGCGCGCGCCCGCCGATGGCGCGCACCACCTGCATCCCGGAACGTTCGCTCCAGGCCCGGTCGATATAGACGATCTCGTCGCCTTGCTGCACCGAGAGATTGACCGTCTGGCCGGTCAGCTCGTGCAGATCCTGCATAGGCCCCTTCGCCGCGTCGCGCACGTTCAGGCGCCCTTTGACCAGGGACCCGAGTTCCAGCAGGCGCATACCGAGCTGGTACACGCCATTGTCCACCCGTTCGACGTAGCGGCCCACGACCAGATCGTTCAGGATGCGGTGCGCCGTGGACGCGTGCAGGCCCGTCGTTGCCGCGAGCTCTTTCAAGGTGACCGGTTCGGGCTGGGCCGCCAGCGCATCGAGCAGCCGCATGGCACGCTCGATGACCTGGATCGCGATGGTCGCGTGGCCATCGCCTGGCTGATGGGCGCTGCTTGCTTGGGATGAGGGGCGGGTCATAAGCTCTGCGCGCCGGTCCCGCGTGGTCCGCGCGGGAAGCACGGCAATGCGGCGGCGCAATATTTCGTTATTTCCCGTATTGTGAAATACGTCGCGCGCTTTGGCAACCTGAACGGCCGCCCGGAAGCTGCCGGGCCCAGGCCACCGGCGTGGCCTGGCCAGACGGAAGAGGCCACGCGGATAGGCAGAGGGCCAGGCTGGGGACGGCTGCCGTCGCGCGCCCGGGTGAAGCAGACAGGTCAGGCGGACGGCGTCAAACGGCCGCCCAGGCGCTCTACTTCGGCGCGAAGGTAATTCATCGCTTCCGCCGCCGCGCCCGGTTCTCCCTTGACCCCGAGGTCGATGTGGGGCGATTTGCCGTCTTCGCCGACGCTGGGCAGGCTGAACGCCTTCACCCCGGGCCAGCGCGCCTGGATTTCGTCCATGACGGGCGCGATGCGGGATTCGGGCAGGCCGTAGACCAGGAAGGCATGCTCGGCATGCGCCGTTTGATGATGCAGATGGCGGTATCGCGTATCGAGCGTCCGCTCCAGCATGGGCCAGGCCATGACGGGAAAGCCGGGCACGAAGGTATGTTCCCGAATGAAAAACCCCGGGATCCGGTTGAACGGATTGGGAACGATCTCGGAGCCCTGGGGAAAGCGGCCCATTTCCAGGCGGCGCTGGTTCTCCGGGGTACTCATATCCGCACTGCCCTGTCCGTTCGCGGCCATTTCGGCGCAACGCAGCGTGATCTCGCGTTCGGCATCGGGATGCAGCGCCAGCGGCAGATCCAGGGCCGCGGCGGCCGCCTGGCGGGTGTGGTCATCCGGCGTGGCGCCGATACCGCCGCAGGAAAAAACGATATCGCCTCCTGCGAAGCTGCGCCGGTAGGCGGCGATCAGGGTGTCCCGGTCATCCGGCAGGATTTCGGCCCAGGCCAGTCGCAATCCACGCGCGGATAGCAGTTCCACGACCTTGGAAAAATGCTTGTCCTGCCGACGACCGGACAGGATTTCATCGCCGACGATGATAAGGCCGACGCGGGGCGTCGCGGGATCGAGAGACATTTCGGATTCCATCAAATAAGGTCAGCGGCCCATCTCGATGACTTTTTCCTGGCGCAAGCGCTGCAGGGCATCCAGGCCGTAATGCGCGAAGACCAGCGCCGAAAACACCGGCAGGAATACCCAGGCGGGCGGCAGCAGATTGATCAGCGAGCACACCAGCCCGATGATCCAGAAGCCCGTATTGTGCCGGCGCATCAGGATGCGCCTTTCCTCCGGGCTGGCGTGTTCGACGATGGCATCGATGCGCATCATGCGCGAAAACGCGAAGGCCCACCAGAAGATGGACAGCAGTACCGCCATGGGGGGTACCAGCCATAGCGGCAGGGTCAGCAGCCACCCCAACGCGAATGCCAGGCTGACCCATACGGCGTTCCAGACACTGACCGCGGTGCCGAACTTGCCCTGTTTGCCGACGGCCGCGTATTCCCGTTCGCCGACGTGGCGCAAGACCAGCGGCATAACGAAAATCGCCGCGATGGCCAGGCCCAGGATGCCCGAGACCGGCAGCAGGATGGCCGCCGCCACCACGGGCACCAGGTATACCTTCAGCGAAAACAATCCGACCGCAACCAGCCATTCGTCGACGCTGTTGACGACGCTCCATCGCGACGCCTCGTCGCGCAGCCAGTCGGTCAGGGGCGTCCAGCAGAACCACAGCAGCAGGATCGCGCCGACCAGCGCGATAAGGAAAGGCAGCAGCACCGCGAACAGCATGGCGGGATGGCATTGCGATACCGCCGCCCGCCTGAAGGCCTGCCAGACGCCGGCCAGGCCGGCTGACGCGGGCGGCGGATTCGTCGGGGAATAGGGAGAGGCGGGCATGAGGGTCGTCCGGTTGTGCATCGCAGGTATGATAGTTAAATACTTCCGCCGCTGCCGATATGTCAGTCCTAGAACCCGGTAAAGATCGTGCCGCCCTGCGTGGCCTGCTTCAACGTCCCGACATCGACCTGGTCGCCTGCTTCTGCGCCGCTTGGTGCGACACCTGCCGCGAATACCGGCCCAAGCTGGAGCAGCTCGCCGCGCAGGCCGATGCGGCGGTCTTCGTCTGGATAGACATCGAAGACCATCCCGAACTGCTGGGGGAGGAGGAAGTGGAAAACTTCCCGACGCTGCTGGTGCAACGCGCGGGCAAGACGGTTTTTTTCGGCCCCATGCTGCCGCACATCGGGCATCTGGAACGCCTTATCGCGTCCTTGGGACCGGACAGCGCCGCGCTGCCGACCCAGCTGCCCGATATCCGCGCGCTACTGGCGGAATAGTCCGGGCAAACGGTTCAAGGGTTCAGGACGGCTTGCGGGTGCCGCCCAGCAGCACGGCCACCTTGCGTTTGGATGCGGCGGCCCGGTCGGCCGGCGCTTCGCCCTCGGGATTGGATTCCGGCGCGGGGTTGCTGGGCACGTAAGGCTTGAAGAAGAAGTCGTCCACGGGTGCCTGCCGTGCGCCCGATTCGCCATAGCGCCGTTCGCCGGACGAACGCCCGCGTGGCTCGCGGCGGTCGCGGGCACCGCGCGCTTCATCGCCATGACCGTGGCCACGGCTGCGCGAAAGCAGCTCGACCGGCACGTCGAGCTCGCCGCGCGGCACCGGCCGCTTGATCAGTTTTTCGATGTCCAGCAACAGGCGCTCTTCGCTGGGGGTAAACAGCGCGATGGCTTCGCCGGAGGCGCCGGCGCGGCCCGTGCGGCCGATTCGGTGCACGTAATCTTCGGCGTTGTACGGCAGGTCGTAATTGATCACGCAGGGCACGCCGGCCACGTCCAGCCCGCGCGCCGCGACATCCGTGGCCACCAGCACTTCGAGTTGTCCCGCCTTGAAGGCATCCAGCGCCTTCATGCGATCGGCCTGGCTTTTATCGCCGTGGATGGATTCAGCCTTGATGCCGTCGCGCTCCAGTTCGCGCGCGAGCCTGGCGGTGCCGATCTTGGTATTCGAAAAAACGATAACCTGGTTCAAATTGCGCGACTTGACCAGATGAACGACAGCGGCGCGCTTTGCCTCGCTGCTCATTTCGTAGGCGATCTGCGTCACCGTGTCCGCCGTGGCATTGCGCGCCGCGACTTCGAGTTCGACCGGGTGGCTGAGATACGAACGCGCCAGCTTACGGATCTCGTTGCTGAACGTCGCGGAGAACAGCAGATTCTGGCGCTGCCCGGGCAACAGCCTGATGATGCGTTCCAGGTCGGGCAGAAAGCCCATGTCCAGCATGCGGTCCGCTTCGTCCAATACCAGGATGCCGACCTGGCCCAGATTGACGTTCTTCTGCTCGACATGGTCCAACAGCCGGCCAGGGGTGGCGACGAGGATCTCGCAGCCGTTGCGCAGGCTTTCCTTCTGCGGCCCGATGTCCACGCCGCCGAACACCACGGCCGAACGCAGCGGCGTGCGCTTGCTGTAGCGCTTGACGCTTTCGGCGACCTGGTCGGCCAGCTCGCGCGTGGGGGTAAGGATCAAGGCCCGCACGGGGTGGCGCGCCGGCGAGGCGCTGCTATTGGCCATCGGCATCAGCCGGTGCAGGATGGGTACCGTGAACGCGGCCGTCTTGCCGGTACCGGTTTGCGCCGCACCCATGACGTCGCGCCCGGCGATCACCACGGGGATGGCCTGCGCCTGGATGGGGGTGGGAACGGTGTAGCCAGTTTCCGTAATCGAGGCGAGCAGCAGTGGATGCAGATCGAAGTCCGAAAACGCGAGTGTCGGCGCATCCGTTGAAGGTGCTGCGGAAGGATTGGTTTCAGTCATGGGGTAGGCAGATACCGGTGCCACGTGCAAGCACGAAAACAGAAGGAATCAGGCCCGGATTGCTGTGGATAAGTTCATTTTAGCGCAGGTAGGACTCCACGCCAGTTCTGTAGCGAATTTATTCGGGACGGAACACCGGCCGGCGTTGCCGGTCAGGCAACCGCCGGCGGTGCGCTCGCCGCCCGAGCGGCGGCGCGGACGTCCCCTGCGCAGCCGCCATGCGCCCCCGCCGCTAAGGCGCCAGCCAGCGCAACCCCCACAGCACGAGCATGCCGCTGACGATGACGAGTACCGCGCTGCGCGTGCGCAGGAAAACCAGCACGCCGACGATGCCGGCCAGCAGCTTCATATCCAGCAACGGCCCGACGCCTGCCCGCCAGGGCAGCAGGTCCGGAACGATGATGGCCGTCAGGGCCGCCGCCGGGGCATAGCGCAGGGCGCGCCGCACGCTGTCGGACAAGGGCAGGTAATCCCCGAACACCTGATAACCGGCGCGGGTGATCAGACTGCAGAGGGCCAACAGCGCGATGGCGGCATAGACGTATGCGTCCTCGGATGCCATATCCAGGTTCATGCGCGGCTCCGCACGCGGCGTTCCACCAGCATGCCGGCCGCCACGCCGGCAAACACCGCGGCCGCCAGCCCGAGCCGCAAGGGAAAGACCTGGCCGTACCACGCCGTCGCCGCCGCGGCCGCCATCGCCGCCAGCATGGGCCGGGTCGTCGCCAGGGGTACTACGATCGCAAGCAGGGCCAGCACGGCGGCGAAGTCCAGCGACCAGGCGGCCGGTACCAGCGAACCCAGGTAGATGCCGGCGATCGACGTCCCCTGCCAGACGAACCAGCTGGGCGCGATCGTCCCGATAAAGAACCAAAGCTGTTCGCGCGTGCCGCGCACGCGCGCATCGCCGTAGCGCGGGATGAACAGCACGAAACCCATATCGGTGGTGAAGTAGCCCAGTGCCAGGCGGCGCGGCCACGACAAGTGGCGGAAAAACGGATGCAGCGCCGCGCCGAAAATCAGGAAACGCAGATTCACGACGAAACCGGCGGCGAAGATCAGCCACAGCGGCGCGCCCGAAGCGATCAGCGGCAGCGACGTCAACTGCGCGGATCCGGCATACAGCGCCAGCGACATCAGCAGCGCCATGTTTTCGGACAGTCCCGACTTGACCATGGCGATCCCGGTTACCAGCCCCCAAGCGCCGGTGGCGACCATGGTAGGCGCGACGGCACGCAGGCCTTCCCTTGCGGCGGTCCAGCGCGCCTGGCGGACCGCAAGGCCTTCGGAATCGGAAACTGCCGGTTCGGACGACAAGGACTGACCTGAGCTGGAAGGAAACCGGCGGCGCGGCCGGACAAAAAATGCACCGCGGACGAGCCCGCGGCGCACCGGAATGGGGCGTATTGTAGCCGGCTGCTTGATACAATACGGCCCAATCAAGGAGAACGAACATGTCGATGGCCGACCGCGACGGATTCATCTGGTATGACGGCAAACTGGTTCCCTGGCGGGATGCCACGACGCACGTCCTCACCCATTCGCTGCATTACGGCCTGTCCGTGTTCGAAGGCGTCCGTGCCTACAAGACGGACGGCGGCACCGCCATCTTCCGGCTCAAGGATCACACCAAGCGCCTCTTCAATTCCGCGCACATCTACCAGATCATCATCCCTTACGACGCCGAAACCCTGGAAGCGGCGCAATGCGAAGTGGTGCGCGCCAACCAGCTGGAATCCTGCTATCTGCGTCCGCTGGTGTTCTACGGCTCGGAAAAGATGGGCGTGTCGCCCAAGGGCGCCAAGGTCCATGTGGCCATCGCCGCCTGGCCCTGGGGAGCCTACCTGGGCGAGGAAGCCCTGGCCGAAGGGATACGCGTCAAGGTCTCGTCCTTTGCGCGCCAGCACGTAAACGTGACCATGCCGCGCGCCAAGGTGGCCACCACCTATGCCAATTCCATCATCGCCAACGCGGAAGCGCTGCAGGACGGCTATGACGAAGCGCTGCTGCTGGATACGGAAGGCTTCGTCGCCGAAGGCGCCGGCGAAAACATCTTCATCGTCAAGGACGGCGTGGTCGTGGAACCCGAAATCGCCTCGGCGCTGACCGGCATTACCCGCTCCACCATCCATGCCCTGGCGGCGGACCTCGGAATCCCCGTTCTTACCCGCCGCCTGACCCGCGACGACGTCTATATTGCCGACGAAGCCTTCTTCACCGGCACGGCGGCCGAAGTCACCCCGATCCGCGAAGTGGACAACCGCCGCATCGGTACCGGCCGGCGCGGCCCCGTCACGCAGCGCCTTCAGCAAGCGTTCTTCGATCTTGTCCAAGGCCGCAATGCCAAATACCAGCACTGGCTGACCAAGGTTTGACCCGGGCGGGATGGGCCGCGCCCCCGTCGGTCAAGGACTGCGGGACGCACCTACTTACCCGGATATCGATTCCTCCGCTATCGTTGCGCTATTCACCGCACCCACCGTTTTCAGGAAACACCATGACCTCTGCCGCCACCGCCTCCAAGCACGAAACCATCGAGGTCGGCGCCGAAGACCTGCCCGTTTACTGCCCCGGCCCCAAGGCACCGCTCTGGAGCATGCACCCCCGCGTCTTTCTGGATGTGGCTCACACGGGTTCCGCGCGCTGTCCCTATTGCGGTGCCGAATACCGGCTGAAGCCCGGCACCGCTGTCGGCAGCCACGGGCACTGAAAGCCCACGCCTGCCCCCCCTTTCGTCCACTTCGTTTTCCGCTCGCCAAGCCGCCCATGTTCGCCACGCCGCAAGAAACCGAAGACGCCTTCTACGAGGCACTGGAACATGCCGACCTGACCCGCCTGATGCAGGTCTGGGCGGATGATGAGGAAGTCGTATGCATCCACCCGGGCGGACTGCGCGTGGTCGGCCTCAAGGCGGTAGAAGAATCCTGGCAGGCGATCCTTGCCGCCGGTCCACTGCACATCCGGCCGATGCAACCCGTGGTGATGCAAAGCATCGCCAGCGCGGTGCACATTCTGGTCGAGCACGTCGAAACCGCACGCGGCCCGCATGACGGCTATGTCAGTTGCTACGCCACGAACATCTATCACAAGGGAGCGACGGGTTGGCGCCTGGTCATGCACCACGCATCGGCGGCGCCGGCGGAAGCCGGACTGCTGGACCTGAGCGACGTTCCCGGCATGCTGCATTAGGCGGGTAACAGCTTTTGGCCACCGCTCGCCTGGATACCACTCCCTGCCCCGTACCGCGCTGGTTGCCCGATGGGCATAGCCAGACTTTGTACGCCGCCACCCTGGCCCGCTATCACCGCATCGCCTTCGTGCGCGAACGCGTCGATACGCCGGACGGCGATTTCATCGACATCGACTGGACCGGCCCGGGCTTGTTCCCGCATAAATCCGCAGATGGCCAGCCGGCGACGGCACCTCCGGTAGTGACGGCCAAGTCCGCGGCGGCACGTTGGATCACGGAAGCCGATTGGGCATCGCTGCCCCAGTTGCCGGGCACGCCGGCACTGGTGCTTTTTCACGGGCTGGAAGGCGGCAGCCTGAGCCGCTATGCGCAAGCCATCGCCCAGCATTTCCGTGCCCGCGGGTGGATCGTTGCCATCGCGCATTTCCGCGGGTGCTCCGGCACGCCCAACCGCCTGGCGCGCGCCTACTATTCCGGCGATTCTGACGAAGTGGGCTTCATGCTCGACAGCGTTCGCGCGCGTGTGCCCCATGCGCGCTGGCATGCGGTCGGCGTCTCGCTGGGCGGGAACGCGCTGCTGAAGTACATCGGCGAACAGCAACAGACGGTGGACTGGCTGGCGGCCTGCGCCGGCATTTCAGTCCCGCTGGACCTCGTCGCGGGGGGCAACAGCCTGTGCCGCGGGTTCATCAATCGCCATGTCTACACCGCCTATTTCCTGCGCACCATGAAGCATAAAGTGCTGGAAAAGGCGCGCCGCTTTCCCGGCGCCATCGATGTCATGCGCATCGCCCACGCGCGCAATCTGCGCGACTTCGACGACGCCTATACGGCACCGATGCATGGATTCCGCAACGCGCTGGATTACTGGACACGCGCGTCCAGCAAGCCGTGGCTGGCCGCCATCGCGGTCCCCACGCTGGTGCTCAACGCACGCAACGACCCGTTCTTCCCGGAGCCCGCGCTGCCCGGCCCGGCGGACTGCTCCGCCAAGGTACTCCTGCATCAGCCCGCGAATGGCGGCCACGCGGGCTTTCCCACCGGCGCCTTTCCGGCCCATCTGGGATGGCTGCCGCAACGCCTGGGCCGGTTCTTCGAAACCGGCAGCTGAGGTCCGGCCCGCGCGGGCCTGCCCGGTTTGCATTTTCAGCGAGACCCGATCAGCTTTTGAAGCGTTGCAACAGCTGACGCTGCTCGTCCAGCTTGTCCCTGACTTCCTTGATCTGCACGTCGATCTGCGACGACACATAGAAGTCGCGCGATATGTCGCGCGCCTGCCGCAGTTGCGCTTCCGCCGCCGGCAAGGCACCGATCGCCGTGTAGTAGGTCGCCATGTCGCGCCGGGCCTGCACGCGGTCGCCGGTCCTTTCTTCGCTTTGCGCGAGCAACTGGTAGAACACGGGCTCGTCCTCGCCCCATTGCTTGACGCGGTCGCGCAGGAAGGCCTGGGCCTGGGCATCCCGCCCGGACTGCTGCAGGGCCTGCACATAGGCGATGGCAATGGCGTAACGGCCGGGCCAGGCTTTCCACGCGGTCTCGGCCAGCGATAAGGCGCGGACATGGTCCTTCTGCGCATTGGCCAGATCGATGGCCAATCTGTCCAGCTCCGGCGCGGACCGGCCATCGGCGGTGGCCAGTTTCAGGAAGTTATCCGCCGCGGGCAGATCCTCGCGCCGCATGGCACTCAGCGCAAGGCCATAATATGCGGCCGATTGCCGCACACCCGTCAGCGTCCGCGTCTCGTCCTGGAACAGCTGGGTGGTGGTGCGCAGTCCCGCCGTATCCTGCCCCTGGATCACGCGCATCTTGGCGCGCACGTACCAGTAGTCGGTGCTGTCCACGTGATGCCCCGGCGGCAGGTTGCGCACGCGGTTCTCGATATCGGACATACGGTCGATGGACAAGGGGTGGGTGGACGCCCAGGCACCTCCACCGGTCCCCTCGTTCAGGCGCGATGCGCTCATCAAGCGCTCGAACATATGCGACATGCCGCTGGGGTTGTACCCCGCGCTCGTCAGCATCTGGAAGCCGGCCCGATCGGCTTCGCGTTCGGCATCGCGCGAAAAACCGAGCTGCCGATCGATCGCGGCTGCCTGGCCGAAGGCGGCCACGCCAGCCGCCAGGTTGCCGCCGCCACCGGCCAGCGCGGCGAGCAGAGCGCCCGCGACGGAGGCCAGCATGATGGCATTGGTCTGGTTGCCCTGCGTCATCCCGCGCGCGATGTGCCGCTGCACCACGTGGCCGATTTCGTGCGCCAGCACCGCGGCCAGCTCGGACTCGCTCTTCGTCGCCACGACCAGGCCGCTATTCACGCCGATATATCCCCCCGGCAAGGCGAACGCGTTGATCTCGGGATCCCGCACACCGAACATGTCCACCGTGGGCACGGCCCCGGGAGAAAACGACGCCAGCTTGCGTCCCATCGCAGTCAGGTATTGGTTGATTTCCGGGTCAGCGATATACGTCGGGTCACGGCGGCCTTCGGCCATGATGACGTCGCCCAGCTGCCGTTCCGCGTAGGGCGACAACTGGTCCGCCGACGCGGCACCCATCGAGGGTAGGCCCACCGGCTGAGTCCATGCGGACGATGGCGCTCCACTTAATAATGAAGCACAAAGCAACAGCATGAGCGGCTTATTTACGTAGGCCGACTGCCGCGAAGTCCCGTGTTTCATGCGAGTATCATACCCAGGCACAAAGTATTCTTTCCCTAGCTATAGCGATATTTCATCATATTGAGGCTCCGATGCGACCCATAAGAAAAGCTGTATTTCCCGTTGCGGGCATGGGCACCCGCTTTCTGCCGGCCACCAAGGCCATGCCCAAGGAAATGCTTCCAGTCGTGGACAAGCCCCTCATCCAGTACGCCGTGGAAGAGGCCGTGGCCGCGGGCATCACAGACCTCGTATTTGTCACCGGCCGCAACAAGCGCGCCATTGAAGATCACTTCGACTCCGCGCCGGAATTGGAGTCTGACCTCGAAAAGAAAGGCAAGTTCGAACTGCTTAACATGGTGCGGGGCATTCTGCCGGCCGGCGTCAACTGCATTTATATCCGGCAGTCGGCGCCCCTGGGGCTGGGCCATGCGGTATTGACGGCCGAGCCCGCCGTCGGCAACGAGCCCTTCGTCGTCGTGCTGGCCGACGACCTTATCGATGCCGACACGCCTGTGCTCAAGCAATTGGTGAATACCGCCATCAAGTATGACGGCAGCGTACTCGGCGTACAGGATGTACCGCGCTCCGAAACGAAGAAGTACGGGATCGTGGCCGCGCGCAAGGTTGACGAGCGCACGGAGCGCGTCACGCATATCGTGGAAAAGCCCGAGCCGGACGATGCGCCCTCCACGCTGGCCGTCGTCGGCCGGTACGTGCTGGAGCCGGAAATCTTCGAACACCTGCGCGCCACCAAGATGGGTGCCGGCAACGAAATCCAGCTGACCGACGGTATCGCATCGCTGATGCGCGAACGCGCAGTCTTCGCGCACCGCTATGAAGGCACGCGCTACGACTGCGGCAACAAGCACGGGATGTTCCAGGCTACCGTCGCGCTGGGACGCAAGTACCACGGCCTGGAGCCGGATCAGGAATAAGGCCGGACCAACCGGCAGTCGGGTTGACGCGCTAGCGGATAGCGGGCGGCGCCGTCATCCCGACACGCCCGCGCCGCTTGCGCGTGGGCAGCCGCCCTTTGCCGGACAAGCGCATCAGGGTTCCCAGCGCAACCAGCAGGCCGATCAGTTCCACCAGCGCGGCGGGAATCCACATCGTCAAGCCGCCTATGCTCTGGTCCATCAGCGCCGGCATGGCAATCGCCCGGCCGCATAGCTCGAACAAGGGATAGAGATCGCGCTGCGTCAGCGCGATATAGGCGCCGGCCACCATTTGCGGTGCCATGGTGAAGATCGGCGACAGAACCCGCCCGCCCGGCGACATGGCGGCTGGCGGACTGGGGCGCCGGTCCAGGATCAGGTTCCAGTACAGGAAGCCCGTGATCACGACGGACCAGTTCATCAGGCGGTACAGGCGCCAGTCCAGCATGGAATAGAACTGTATCGTCGGCAGTAGCCACACGACGACCAGGAAAACAAAGAGAACCGGCACCAGGATGCGGTGGGTCAGGACGGCTTCCACGCAGCGTCCCGCGGCCGTGGCGCGCATGTGATGCAGCCACTGCCGGGCGACGGGTGGCAGGCCGGCGCGCATGACCGACCCCGGGTAGGCCGCCATGATGACCAGCGGCCCAAGATGATGCAGGACCAGATGCTGAATGCGGTGAATGAAGAACATCCGTTCCGCGTAGTAGTCCAGGCGCGTATGCAGCGACAGGTAGAGCAGCACCATCCCGCTCCAGAACAGCGCCTTGCGCGCGCCCGAGACGCGATGCACGCGTCCGCCACGGACGAACAGGATTCCACCGGCGGCGAACAGGGCCACCAGCGTCGGCGAAAACTCCCAGGGGGTAAGCCAATCGAGCAGGAGCACGGAGACGATCCTGAAGCGCGCACCACCGGGAGGGCGATGCGCGGGATAGTCCATTGTAGTCGCCGGCCGGGACGGCGGCGCCGGCACCCCGGCCGCGGATGCTAGAACTGGTGGGTGATGCCCACCGCCACCCGCGTCGTGTGCGAATTGGCGGGATCGAACTGATTGTCCAGGGTGTAATTGCGCGCATAACCGGCGAAGGTATACAGGCTCGTGCGCGGTGAAAGCGGATAGATATAACCCAGCGTCGCCACCTGGGCGGTGCGCGCCGCCTTGCCGTCCTGCCAGGACCAGGAGGGTTTGGCAGGAGACCACTGCGCCACCAGGCTGCCCGGGCCCAGCGGCACCGTCGCGCCGATATACCAGGCGTCCACCCGTCCGCCATGGACGAAGGCGCTGGGTCCCAGGCCCAGGCCCAGCCCATCCGGATCGCCGCCGTCCAGCCCGACATAGCCGTCTTGCTGGCGCGACCAGGCCACCGCGATCTTGACGACATCGAAATCGTAGGCCACGCCCAACTGCAAGGCACGCGGACGGGCGCCCATTGCGACGGGCGCTCCCAGGCGCATCTCGTCCCAGGTAGCGATTGCCAGCAGGGGACCCTGCTCGTAGTGCAGTCCGATGCTGTACGCCCGGTTGTTGTTGGCCGTGCGGAATCCGGATGCACTGCCGTCGTCCGCATTGAAGGAATAGCCGAAGCCGACCTTCAGTCCGCCGACCGTGGGAGAAAAATAGTTGACCGTATTATCGAACTGGAAGTTGTCCGATGCCTTGAATGTCGAGCCCAGGCCCATGTCCTTCCAGCCGGCCTGTTCGAGCTCGCCGCCGAACTGGCGGCCGATGGTGGACTGTCGTCCCAGGCGGACTTCGCCCAAGGTGTCCCTTCCCAATCCCACCCAGGCGTTGTAGTTGAACAGGCGCCCGCTATCGTCTTCCACCAGCCCGTCCGCGGCATTGAAACCGGTTTCCAGCTGGAAGGAAGCATGCCAGCCGGCACCCAGATCTTCTTTGCCGCGCATGCCCCATAGCGAATCCGTCTGCCCGCCAGTGAGCAGCCCGTTGCTCGTACCTTGGCCGGAAGTGTGCTGGCTGGCAACGGCAAGATCGATCAATCCGTACAGCGTGACGTGGGTGCCCGGAGGATCGCCATCATCCGCGCTGGCGATAGTGGGATAAAACAACGCCGCGCTGGTAAGCGCGGCGAATAGAACAAATCGCTTCATTGCATGCAGCCCCAGAGATCAACGCCGCGTGCAAGTCTACCCTTCAAATTGCGACACCGCGGCGGTCGCCGAAGTGTACGTGCGCGATGTTCGGATGCGCCTGCAATTGGCGCGCTTGCGACATAAGTATCGATCTCATTTCAGCCGGACATTTAACGGTGATGCACGCCGAAGCGAGCTGCCTGTCGCCACCCTGGTCGACCTGCATCCTCGATACCGTCAGGCCCGCGGCCTTGAAGTCGGAGAAGATGTGCTTGCGCACCGCGCTCAACGCATCGCGCGGACAAACGACGGTCAGCCGCGAACTGGCATCGCGGCGATCGGGCATGGCGGCACGGTCCACGCCGGCACGGCGCAGGAACAAGTCGAAAACACGCATAGTGGCCTCCTTGCGAAGCGGGTGCCGCGTGGATACGCGTCGCGCCACCGCCTGCAATGCCCATGCCAGGCATGGCACGGAACGATTGCGGACGATGACGGCTGACGATTCGAACGACTTCGCTGCGTAACGGCAGCCCGTGCTCGCGCTGCATCCTGGCCGGGAAGGCGCTCGACGGCGCACCAGCCTGGATCGGCATACCGACGGGCATGCCAGGAAAGCGAGACGGGGAAGTACGGTGGCAAGCGCTATGCGGGATCCGAAGAAAGCGATCGGCACGAAGGCATCGGGCCTGGGTCTTCTTCGGGCGTTCCGGCCGCAACGCGGACGGAACGATAGAGCTTGCTGGACAACCGCACCCTGCGGGACAGGGCGCGGCAGAGTTGATCTGCGTGAACCCTATCAGGCAGCGACGCCGACACTAGGTCGACTATTACTGTCGCCGGAATCTGTATTCACGTAGCAACTCCTGGGGATTCGAAGCCGCTATTGTAATCGGGTTTACCCCCATGCTCAATGGCTTGGCCTGCTTTTCAGGCATAGAAATGCCAGCCGATGTAACCGGCGAACAACGCATACAGCCCGCCCACCGCGGAGAGCGTGCGCAGGCTCATGGCTTCCTGGCGAAAACGCAGCCAGAGCACGCCGATGGAGAGCATGGTGAACAGGCCGGCGGCGATCAGGGTGCCGTCCAGCAACCAGGGGGTAAGGAAGATGCCCAGGGCACTGGGGATGGTGGCCTGGATCATCATGGCGCCGGAAATATTGGCCAGCGCGAGGCGCTCCTTGCCCTGCCTGACCCAGATGATGGCGTTCATGATTTCCGGCAGTTCGGTGGCGACGGGCGCCAGCAGCAGGGCCGCCACATGCGGGCTGGCGCCCATGAACTCGCCCAGGGCTTCGATCTGCACCACGAAGATGCGCGAGGCGACAGCGATGACGGCCAGCGCCAGTACGGTCTGCAGACAGGCCCAGCCCATGGTCGGCTCCGCATCGCGCGGCCTGAACTTCAAGGGTTCCAGCACGTCGGCCTCGATACAGGTATCCTCCGCGGCCAGCGCCCGCTTGACGTACAGCGCATAGGCGAGCAGAAAGAGTATGCCCAGCCACGGCTTCCAGGCGAAGGCCAGCAGCCCCAGGGCCACTTTGAAGACAAAGATGCCCATGAACCACGCCTGGTCGCGTGCCAGCCGCTGCTGGTCCGCCTTGATACAGGGATCGCCGACGCTCGCGGGCTGCCGCTTGCGCAGGCGCATCAACGCCAGACCCACCACCGCGTAGGCAAGCGTGGACAAGACCAGCGGCCCGCCCATGGCGGCCCCCACCCCGATATCTTTCTGGTCCGGCGTGGTGCCGAACACCACGGCCATGAATGTAACGGCGCTTTCCGGCAAAGCGGTGCCGAACGCGGCCAGCACGGTGCCTACCGCCGTCGCACCCAGCTCGAGCCGGTGCCCCACCCATTCGACGCCATTGACGAAGTATTCGCAGGCGAGATAGATCGCGACTGCCGAGGCGAAAAACAAAACGAACGTGGAAATCATGATGACACAGCCGGACGAGCGGATACCGATGGCGCGACGACACGGCTCGCCCGGCTGGGTTAGCGTGTCGTGGCCAAAGGTCTCGCCTGGCGGGTTTGCGCGGTGCGCGGCGTGCGCGCACGTGGCAAAAGCCGTTTGCGCCATGGGGCCAGGGGCCGCCAAGTGTGTTGACGCAAACTCCTTGGGGCAAGGATGGCTACTCCCCAATGACAACGGGCGGATTGTAGCAGCACGTTAACGCGCCTGTATCGCGAAATTCGCGTGGCGCGCGGTAAAGTAGCCGCTCGGACACAGCCGGATATGCCATGAGCCTGCCTCCCGACGACCTCGCTCCCCAGATGGCCCGCCGTCGCCACCTACAGGCGCTGATGCGAGCGGCCGGAGGCGGCATTGCCCTGCTGCCCGCCGCGCGGACCGCGGTGCGCAACCGCGACGCGGAATACCCCTATCGGCAGGACAGCGACTTCCTGTACCTGACCGGCTTCCCGGAACCGGACGCCTGGCTGGTGCTGATCGCCGGGGACACGGACCGCTCCGTGCTGTTCTGCCGCGACAAGAACGAAGAGCGGGAACTATGGGAAGGACGCAGCTTCGGCCCGGATGCCGCCGTCGCGCGCTTCGGCTTCGACGAGGCCTATCCGGTCGACCGCCTGGACGACATACTGCCCGGCATGCTGCTGGACCAGCCCATCCTGTTCGCGAGCTTATTGCGCGATGAGCGCGTCGACGAACGCGTGCGGCGGGCCGTCGACGCGGCGCGCGCGCAATCCCGCACGGGGCAGCGTCCGCCCATCCGCCAGCAGGATCCCCTGCCCCTCATCGCCGAGATGCGGCTGGTGAAGGACCCGGCTGAGATCGCCACCATGCGCCGCGCCGCGCGGATTTCCGCCGGCGCCCATGCGCGCGCCATGCGCCATGCGCGGCCCGGCATGCGGGAATACGAGATCGAAGCCGAACTCCTCTACGAGTTTCGCCGCCATGGCGCGCAATCGGTTGCCTACAACACGATCGTGGCGACGGGGCCGAACGCCTGCATCCTGCACTATCCGGCGGGAGAGGCGGTGCTGGAAGACGGCCATCTGGTCCTGGTGGACGCCGGCTGCGAAGTGGACGGCTATGCCGCCGACATCACCCGCACGTTTCCGGCGAATGGCCGCTACAGCGGCCCGCAACGCCTGCTGTACGACCTGACCGTGGCGGCGCAGGATGCGGCCAGTGCAGCGACCCGTCCCGGCCTGACATGGAATGACGGACACGAGGCCGCGCTGCGCGTGCTGGCCCAGGGCATGATCGACACCGGCCTGCTGCAAGGCTCGCTGGATGGCGTGCTCGAATCGAAAGCCTACAACCGGTTCTATATGCACCGTACGGGCCACTGGCTGGGCCTGGACGTGCACGACGTGGGCGACTACCGCATGCCGGATGCGCCCGCGGGGCCGGACCGGCCCTGGCGCGTCCTGGAAAAGGGCATGCTGCTGACGATAGAACCCGGAATCTACGTACGCCCCGCGGACGACGTGCCGGAAGCGTTCTGGAACATCGGCATCCGCACCGAGGACGATGCCCTGGTCACGGACGAAGGCTGCGAACTGATCACGCGCGGCGTGCCGGTGGATGCGCGAGAGATCGAAGCGCTGATGCGCGAATAGACCTGGGCGGATCCGGCCGCGCCGTCGCATAGCCGCCGGTCCCGATGCCGGCGCCGGCCTTGGGCCACGGGCGATGCGCCACCGGCGTCAGAGGACGTAGCCCTCCAGCCACCCCATGGCCTGCCATACGTAGACCACCACCATGGCGATGGCGAACATGGTGCAGATGGACCCGATCAGCACCGCGCCCAGCGCGACCAGCACCGGCCCCCACCCCGTGCGCGACGTCCCGGCCAGGCCGGGGTTGTACGCGCGATCGAATTTTTCATCGGCGCGCAGGCTGAGCACGGCGCTTTCGATGAAGCCTTCGGTCATGGGAATGAACAGCAGGAAGAAGGCCGGATTGTCGTACCACACCGGAAACCACCGCGTGGCGGCCAGGCATGCGACCGCGTAGAGCGTCACCCAGATGGCGCCCCGGCGTCCGAGATACCACCAGTGCGCGCCCATCCAGCCGAGGAACAAAGCAAGCAGGCCGGCGCGCACCTTGGTACGGGGCACGCGGGGCGACGACTGCAGAACGGAGGACGCTTCGGCCATATATATTCCATCGCAGACAGGCTGCGTCGCGAATTGTAGCTAGAATTCCGGCATGAAAGATTCGGCATTTCCTATCGCGATCCTGGGCGCCGGCCCGGTGGGGCAGGCGCTGGCGCTGATGCTGGCACGCGTGACCGACGATGCCTCGCGTATTGCCCTGATCCAGGGCGCGCCTCATGTCCCGGCCGCGCCGGCCGCCGCGACCGGCGCGGCCGCCGGGGCCCGTGTCCTCGCCCTGAACCACGGCAGCCTGATGCTGCTCGAGACGCTGGGCGCGCGGCCGCGGGGCGCCGCGCCCATCCATACCATCCATGTTTCCCAGCGCGGGCGCCTGGGCCATACCGTGATCCGCCATACGGACTTCCGCGTGCCCGAGCTGGGCGCCGTCGCGCCCTATCCCGCCGTACGCGATGCGCTGGCGGGCGCGGTGGCCGAATCCGGCGTCACCGTGCTGCATGCGCACGGCTCGCGCGTCGCCGGCCGCGATGGCGACGGGGTGATCGTGCGGGCGGCGGACGGACAGGAGACCCGCTGCGCCGTGGCGGTCGTATCCGACGGCGCGGCGGCGGGACAGTTGCGCCGCGAATACGGCCAGGACGCCGTCCTGACCACCGTCCGCGCCACGCGGCCCCGCGCCGGCTGGGCCTTCGAGCGATTCACCCGCGAAGGTCCGCTCGCCCTGCTGCCCCACCCCGCCGGCGAAGATTGCTACGGCGTCGTGTGGTGCTGCGCGCCGGCGCACGCGGCCACACTGGCGACACTGGATGCGCCGGCTTTCTCGCATGCGATCGGCGCCGCCTTCGGCGACCGCCTGGGCGCCCTGACCTGTATCGCCGATCGCCACGTTTCGTCCCTCTTCATGAGCATGCGCCGCGCGCAGGTCGACGGGCGCGTGGTCGCGATCGGCAACGCGGCGCAAACCCTGCATCCGGTCGCCGGCCAGGGCCTGAACCTGGGCCTGCGCGATGCTGCCGCCCTGGCGCAATCCCTGACGCCCTGGCTGCGCGACCCCACCCGCGATCCCGCCGCCTCGCTGCGCCGGTTCGCCGGCGCCCGCCGAGGCGACCGCTGGATCACCACCGCCCTGACCGATCTGCTGCCGCGCGTCTTCACCACCGGCCTGGCGCCCGTGGAACACGCCTGCGGACTGGCGCTGCTCGCCCTGGACCTGGCCGCGCCGCTGCGCGCTCCCCTGGCCCGGCATCTGCTGCAAGGCTGGCGGGCCTGATAGCGGGCGTCGCAATGCCCGGCGGTCGCGCCCGCGCGACGCCGCATGCCCATGGCCCGCCGCCATGCAAGGGATGCACGGCGACACGGCCGGGCGGGACTGTCCCGGGGGGCCGCAACAGGGCGTAATCCGGGCCGCATCCGGCCCGGGTAAAATCCGCGGATGCAAATCGGCCCCTGGACCCTTCCGAACAACGTGCTGGTCGCGCCCATGGCGGGCGTGACGGACCGCCCGTTCCGCCAGCTGTGCAAGCGGCTGGGCGCGGGCTACGCCGTGTCGGAAATGGCCGCGAGCAACCCGCGGCTGTGGGACAGCGTGAAGACGTCGCGGCGCCTGAACCATGACGGAGAGATCGCGCCGGTCGCGGTGCAGATCGCCGGCGCCGACCCCGCCATGATGGCCGAGGCCGCCGTGTTCAATGCCGGCAAGGGCGCCCGCATCATCGACATCAACATGGGGTGCCCGGTCAAGAAAGTATGCAATGTCGCGTCCGGATCGGCCCTGCTGCGCCACGAGGACCTGGTGGCGCGCATCCTCGGGGCCGTGGTCGACGCCTGCGCGCCCCTGGGCGTGCCCGTGACGCTCAAGACCCGCACCGGCTGGGACCGCGAACACCGCAATGCCATGCGCATCGCGCGCCTGGCGGAACAGGCCGGCATTGCCGCACTGACCCTGCACGGCCGCACGCGCGCCGATCTCTACACCGGCCAGGCCGAATATGACACCATCCGCGCCGTCAAGGCCGCGGTCCGGATCCCGGTGGTCGCCAACGGCGATATCGACAGTCCCGAGAAAGCGCGCCGCGTCCTGGACTACACTGGCGCGGATGCCGTGATGATAGGCCGGGCCGCCCAGGGCCGGCCGTGGATCTTCCGGGAAATCGATCACTACCTGCGTACCGGCGCCACGCTGGACCCGCCGACCTACGGCGAAATGCGCGATCTGTTGCTCGAGCACCTGGACGACCACTACCGCTTCTACGGCGAACATACAGGTGTCCGGACGGCGCGCAAGCACATCGGCTGGTACGTCGAAGGCCTTTCCGGCGCCGACGAATTCCTTGCCGCCATGAACCGCATCGACGATACCGCCGCACAGGCGCGTGCCGTCGGTGCCTGGTTCGACCAATTTCCGCGCGACGGCCGCCCTGGGCAGGCCGACCGCGCGCAAACCCTGCTGGCGGCCTGACGCCAGTCACACAAACAAAAATAGTTGTGCCCCTATATGAGTAAAAAAGATGTCCTGGAAGAATGCGTGCGCGCCAGCCTGGAGCGCTATTTCGAAGACCTCGGCGACGCCGAACCCCGCGACATGTGGGAAATGGTGATGCGCTGCGTCGAACGGCCGGTCCTCGAAATGGCGATGGAACGGGCCGGCGGCAACCAGTCGCGCGCTTCCGAAATGCTGGGCATTACGCGCAATACCCTGCGCAAGAAACTGCTCGCGCACAACATCCACGTTTGATCACACAGCCGCCGCATCGCGCCTTCCCGACTCCATCATGAAAATCGAAACCGCCCTTATCTCGGTCTCCGACAAGACCGGCATCGTTGAATTCGCCCGTTCGCTGGCGGCGCGCGGCGTGCGCCTGCTCTCGACCGGCGGCACCGCCAGGCTGCTGGCGGAATCCGGCCTGCAGGTCACCGAAGTCGCCGCGCATACCGGGTCGCCGGAAATCCTCGACGGACGCGTCAAGACGCTGCATCCGAAGATCCACGGCGGCCTGCTCGCCCGCCGCGACAGCAAGGAACACATGGCCACGCTGCAGGCCCAGGGTATCGACCGCATCGACATGCTGGTCGTCAACCTGTACCCCTTCCGCGAAACCGTCGCACGCGAGGGCTGCACCTTCGCGGACGCGGTGGAAAACATCGATATCGGCGGGCCGGCGATGCTGCGTGCCGCGGCCAAGAACCACGGCACGGAAGCGGGCGGTGTCACCGTCGTGATCGATCCTGCCGACTACACCCGCGTCCTGGCGGAAATCGATGCCGGCGGAACGACCTCCTATGCACTGCGGCTGGCACTGGCCACCAAGGTGTACGCGCACACCGCGGCCTATGACGGGGCCATCGCCGCCTATCTGAGCAGCCTGGCCGAGCCCGCGCCGGCCCAGGAAGCCGCGCCGGCACGCCATCCCTGGCCCGAGACGCTGACCATCCAGATGCACCAGCAGCAGGCCCTGCGCTACGGCGAAAATCCGCACCAATCCGCCGCCTTCTATGTCGATACGCAACGTCCGGCCGGCGTGCTGGGCAATTACCGGCAGTTGCAAGGCAAGGAGCTTTCGTACAACAACATCGCCGATGCCGATGCCGCGTGGGAATGCGTGCGCACCTTCGACAGCTCGGCCTGCGTGATCGTCAAGCATGCCAATCCCTGCGGCGTCGCGGTGGGCGAGCATGCACTGGAGGCCTACCGCAAGGCATTCAAGACGGACCCGACCTCGGCCTTCGGCGGCATCATCGCCTTCAACCGTCCGGTCGACGCGGCCTTGGCCGAAGCGGTCAGCGAGCAATTCCTGGAGGTCCTGCTGGCTCCCGCCTACGATGGGGCGGCGCTGGCGCTGTTGGCCAAGAAGAAGAACGTGCGCGTGCTGGAAGTGCCGACCGGCGCCGGCCACAACCCATTCGACGTCAAGCGCGTGGGGGGCGGCTGGCTGGTACAGACACCGGATGCGTCCACCGTGGCGCCCGATGCGCTTAAGGTAGTGACGCGCAAGCAGCCCTCCGAACAGCAAATGCTGGACATGATGTTCGCCTGGAAGGTCGCCAAGTACGTCAAATCCAACGCCATCGTGTTCTGCGCGGACGGCATGACCCTGGGCGTGGGCGCGGGCCAGATGAGCCGCGTGGACTCGGCACGCATCGCGTCCATCAAGGCGGAAAACGCCGGCCTGACGCTACGCGGCTCCGCTGTCGCGTCGGATGCGTTCTTCCCCTTCCGCGACGGCCTGGACGTGGTGGTCGCGGCCGGCGCGGATTGCGTGATCCAGCCGGGCGGCAGCATGCGCGATGACGAGGTGATCGCGGCCGCCGACGAGCATGGCATCGCCATGGTGCTGACCGGCACCCGTCATTTCCGGCACTGATGCGCATCCTCGGCGTCGATCCCGGCTTGCGCCGCACCGGCTTCGGCATCATCGACGCCGAAGGCCCACGCCTGCGCTACGTCGCCAGCGGCACCGTCGTGGTGCCGCCGGCGAACGCGCTGTCCGACCGCCTGAAAGTCATCCTGGACAACCTGCGCGACATTATTCGCGATACGCGGCCCGACGTCGCCGCGCTTGAAATCGTCTTCCTCAACACGAATCCCGCCTCCACGCTGCTGCTCGGCCAGGCGCGCGGCGCCGCGCTGTGCGCGATGGCCGACACCGGCCTGGCGGTGCACGAATACACCGCGCTGCAGATCAAGAAGTCGGTCGTCGGCACCGGACGGGCCGCCAAGGAACAGGTACAGGAAATGGTACGGCGCCTGCTGGCGCTGGACGGCCTGCCCGCGCCCGACTCGGCCGATGCGCTGGCCTGCGCCATCTGCCACGCGCACGTCGGCCCGCTGGCGGACCGGCTGGCGGCCTTGAAGCAGCCCCTGCCGCTGCGGCGCGCCGGCATGCGCCTGCGCGGCGGACGCCTATCGGGCTAACCCACCAAGCCATAGACCAAATGATCGGACGACTGACCGGCATCCTTATCGAGAAATCGCCTCCCACCGTCTGCGTGGACGTGAACGGCGTCGGCTACGACGTGGACGTGCCCATGAGCACCCTGTACGCCCTGCCCGAAAACGGGGCCCGCATTTCGCTCTACACGCACCTGACCGTGCGCGAGGATGCGCACCTGCTCTACGGGTTCGCGACTGTCGCCGAACGCAGTGCCTTCCGCGAACTGGTCAAGGTCAGCGGTATCGGCGCGCGCACCGCGCTGTCCGTCCTGTCGGGGTTATCGGTGGCCGACCTGGCCCAGGCCATCACGCTGCAGGAGTCCGGCCGGCTGACGCGCGTGCCCGGCATCGGCAAGAAAACCGCGGAACGGCTGCTGCTGGAAATGCGCGGCAAGCTGGGCGCGGACATCGGCGCGACGCCGCACGCCGTGCCGGATAGCCAGTCGGATATCCTCAACGCCCTGCTTGCGCTGGGCTATTCGGACAAGGAATCGCTGGCGGCGCTCAAAGGCCTGCCCGAGGGCGTCAGCGTATCCGATGGCATACGGCAGGCGTTGAAGGCGCTGGTGCGCTGAACGCGCCCACGCCTGGACGCCGGCGCCGCGTGGCTGACGCCGGGCCTACATGCCGCGTGCCCGCGGGCGCGCCAGATAGCCCGGCACGACGGCTTCCATCGCCGTGGGCACCACACCGAGCTCCGGCGCCATGGGCTCGCGCGCCACGTTGTCCACGGTCAGGCTGTCCAGGTTGTCGGGCGTCATCAGCGGCGTGCCGGGCAGGCAGGCCAGGACACCGGCCTGCAGCCGGCCCAATCCCATCGGGACGTTGATGACGCTGCGCGGATGCCCGCTCCATTTCGCGCACATGCCGGCGATCTCGCCCAGGGTATGCACCTGCGGCCCTGCCAGCTCGTAGACCTTGCCATACGTGTGCGGGTTGGACAGCATCGCGTCGATGGCGGCCGCCACGTCTTCCACATAGACCGGCTGCATGCGGGCCCGGGCGCCGGCCAGCGGCAGCACGGGCAACCAGCGCGCCAGGCCGGCGAACAGATTGGTGAAGCGATCGTCATGGCCGAAGACCACCGACGGGCGCACGATGGTCCACGCACCGTCCCGGGCCGCGGCGTAGGCGTCGCGCAGCGCGGCCTCGCCATCGCCTTTCGAACGCAGATACATGCTGGGACCGTTGGAATCCGCGCCCAGGGCACTCACGTGTATCAACCGCCGCACGCCATGCCGCACGCAGCCCTGGGCGATACGGCGCGGCAACTCGACATGGGCCCGCGCATAGCCCTGGCCGTAGGGACGGCCGCGCCCGTCATGGAGGATGCCGACCAGGTTGATCGCCACATCGCAATCGGCCAGCACCGCGTCCAGCGCGGCGTCATCGTACACGTCGGTTTGCGACAGGGTCACGGTAGGCACGACCTGGAGATCCCGTCCGCGCGCATACAGCCGCGTCGGGACGTGCACCTGGTGCTGCGCCACGCCCAGCCGCGCCACCAGGTGCCGGCCGATGAAGCCGGTGCCGCCTATGATAAGGATACGCATCCGTCACCCCGGGGTCGATATGGCAAACAGGGTCGATTCTGCGCCGGCGGCCCGGGTTGACGCAAGCACGGGCCGGCGATCGGCCGGGCATGGATCAGGACGCGAGGAAGCCCGCGTATGCCTTCAGATCCACATTGCCGCCACTGATAATGACGCCGACGCGCGCGTCGCGCAACGGAACAACCCGTTCCAGCACTGCCGCGGCGCCCAGGCAGCCGGTGGGCTCCACCACCATCTTCATGCGTTCGGCGAAGAACTTCATCGTGTCCACCAGTTGCGGGTCGGCGACCGTGACGATGTCGGTGACATGCTTCTGGATGATGGGGAAGGTCAGCTCGCCGAGATGCGTCGTCAGTGCGCCGTCCGCGATCGACTTGGGAGTGGCGATGGGGATGACGTGGCCGGCGCGCAGCGACTGCTGGCCATCGTTGCCGGCCTCGGGCTCGACGCCGTACACCTTGCACGACGGGCTGAGCGCCGCCGCGCTCAGCAGGGAGCCGGACAGCAGCCCGCCGCCGCCCAGGCAGACGAACAGGTAGTCCAGTTCCCCCACCTCCTCGAACAATTCCTTGGCCGCCGTGCCTTGTCCCGCGATGACGTCGAAATGGTCGTAAGGCGGAATCAGCGTCGCGCCCGTTTCCGCCTGCAATCGCGTGGCGACGGCCTCGCGGTCTTCCTTGTAGCGATCGTAGGTTACGACCTTGCCGCCGTAGCCTTCCGTCGCCGCGCGCTTCGCCGCCGGCGCATCCAGCGGCATGATGATGGTGGCCGATACGCCTTGCAGGCGCGCCGCCAGCGCGATCGCCTGGGCATGATTGCCGGAGGAAAAGGTCAGCACCCCGGCGCGCCGCTGTTCGGGCGTCAGCCGGGCGATCGCGTTATAGCCCCCGCGAAACTTGAAGGCGCCCATGCGCTGGTAGTTTTCGCATTTGAAGAAAACCCGCGCACCGGCACGCGCGTCGGCGGTGCCGGAGGTCAGGACGGGCGTGCGATGCGCAGCGCCCTGCAATCTTTCGCTGGCGGCGACAACATCGGTGTAGGCAGGCAATTGGCGCGACATGGAATTTCCTCGGCAGGAAGAATGGAAAAACCGGGGGATCATAGACCAGCGCGGCACGCGCCGCCATGGCCGGACGAGCCGGTGGTGTACGATAGGCGGGCTATCCTTGCCCCTCCCGTCATGGCCATCCAGTCCGATTCTCTTTCGTCCCGCCCCGACGCCGGCCGCCTGGTCGCGCCGCAGCCCGTATCGCCCAACGAAGAGTCCATCGAACGCGCCCTGCGCCCGAAGATTCTGCGCGACTACGTCGGCCAGGATCGCGCGCGCGAACAGCTGGAAATCTTCATCGCGGCCGCACGCAAGCGCGGCGAGGCGCTCGACCATGTCCTGCTGTTCGGCCCCCCCGGCCTGGGCAAGACCACCCTGGCCCACATCATCGCGCACGAAATGGGCGTGCAGCTGCGCCAGACCTCCGGTCCCGTACTCGAACGCCCGGGCGACCTGGCCGCGCTCCTGACCAACCTGGAAAAGAACGACGTCCTGTTCATCGATGAAATCCATCGCCTGTCGCCGGTCGTCGAGGAAATCCTCTACCCCGCGCTGGAAGACTTTCAGATCGACATTCTGATCGGCGAAGGCCCCGCGGCGCGCAGCGTCAAGCTGGATCTGCAACCCTTTACCCTGGTCGGCGCCACCACCCGCGCCGGCATGCTGACCAACCCCCTGCGCGACCGTTTCGGCATTGTCTCGCGCCTGGAGTTCTACAACGCCACCGATCTGGCCCACATCGTTACCCGCAGTGCCGCCCTGCTGCAGGCCAGTATCACGCCGGAAGGCGCCGACGAAGTCGCGCGCCGTTCGCGCGGTACGCCCCGCATCGCCAACCGGCTGCTGCGGCGCGTGCGCGATTACGCCGAGGTCAAGGCGCAGGGTCACATCGACGCGGAAGTCGCGGGCGCGGCGCTGTCCATGCTGGAGGTCGACCCCCAGGGCCTGGACCTGATGGACCGCAAGCTGCTGGAAGCCATCGTCCACAAGTTCGACGGTGGACCGGTCGGGGTCGATAGCCTCGCCGCGGCCATCGGTGAAGAACGCGACACCATCGAGGACGTCATCGAGCCCTACCTGATCCAGCACGGCTACCTGCAGCGCACCCCGCGCGGCCGCATGGCCACGCAGACCACCTGGCGCCACTTGGGCCTGGCGCCTCCCGCCGGCGCGACCGGCGGCAGCGGAGACCTGTTCGGCGGCTGAAGTTCAGGCGACGCCGGCCACGCATTCCAGGATTTCGTCGCCGTAGGCTTCCAGTTTGCGCGCGCCCACCCCGCTGATGCCGCCCAGTTCGTCGGCGGTTCCCGGCCGGGCCAGGGCGATTTCGCGCAAAGTGGCGTCATGGAAGATGACATAGGCCGGCACGCCATGGTTACGGGCGACCCCGGCCCGCCATGCACGCAAGGCCTCGAACACCGGTTGCGCCTCGGCGGGAAGTTCCGCCACGGGGGCCCGCGAGCGCGTCCCGGCGCTCTTGCCCGCCCGGGCCGCCTTGGGAGACTCCCGGCGCAGCATCAACTGGCGCTCGCCTTTAAGGACGTCCCGGCTGGCCTCCGTCAATGCCAGCGTCCCGTAGCCTTCGGTATCGACGGTCAGCAGTCCCTGCGCCAGCAACTGGCGCAGGACGCCCCGCCAGGCGGAATCCGATAAGTCCGCCCCGACGCCGAAGACCGACAGCGTATGGTGTCCGTACTGGTTCACCCGATCGGTGGTCTTGCCGCGCAGGATATCGATGATGTGGCCGGCGCCATAGCGCTGCCCGCGCTCCTTCCACAGCCGGTACACGGCCGACAGCACCTTCTGCGCCGCCACGGTCCCGTCCCATGCCTGCGGCGGATCCAGGCAGACGTCGCAATTGCCGCAGGCGGTGATGTGCTGCCCGAAATAGGCAAGCAGGCGCACACGCCGGCATTCGACGGTTTCGCACAGCCCCAGCATGGCGTCCAGCTGCTGGCCCAGGCGGCGCCGGAACGACTCGTCGCCCGGGGATTCGTCGATCATGCGGCGTTGCTGCACCACGTCCTGCAGACCGTAGGCCAGCCATGCCGTGGCCGGCAATCCATCGCGACCCGCGCGCCCGGTTTCCTGGTAGTAGCCTTCCACCGACTTCGGCAGGTCGATATGCGCGACGAAGCGCACGTCCGGCTTGTCGATGCCCATGCCGAAGGCGATCGTGGCAACCATGACGATGCCGTCCTCGCGCAGGAAGCGCGATTGGTTCGCTGCGCGCACCGCCGCGCCCAGCCCGGCATGGTAGGGCAAGGCCAGCACCCCGTTGTTGGAGAGGAATTCGGCGGTTTCCTCCACCCGCGCGCGCGACAGGCAATAGACCACGCCCGAATCGCCGGCGTGCTCGCTGCGGATCAGGTCCAGCAGTTGCTTGCGCACCTCGTTCTTTTCGACGATGCGGTAGCGGATGTTGGGGCGGTCGAAACTGGCGACGAAATGGCGCGCCTCGTCCAGCGCCAGCCGTTGGGCGATTTCCGTGCGCGTCACCGCCGTCGCGGTTGCCGTCAGCGCGATGCGCGGCACCTGCGGCCAGCGTTCGTGCAGCAGCGACAGGCCCATGTATTCCGGACGAAAGTCGTGCCCCCATTGCGACACGCAGTGCGCCTCGTCGATGGCGAACAGCGCGATACGGCCGCGTTCGAGCAATTCCAGGCAGCGATCGGTCAGCAGGCGTTCGGGCGCCACGTAAAGCAGATCGAGTTCGCCGTCCAGGAATGCGCGTTCGACATCCCGCGCCACGCGCCAGTCCTGGGTGGAATTCAAATAGGCCGCGCGCACGCCGAGTTCGGTGAGCGCATCGACCTGGTCCTGCATCAAGGCGATCAGCGGCGATACCACTACCCCGGTGCCTTCGCGGACCAGCGCAGGCACCTGGTAGCAGAGCGACTTGCCGCCGCCGGTGGGCATCAGGACCAGCGCGTCACCGCCCTGGATGACGTGATCCACGATGGCCTGCTGCTCGCCGCGGAAGGATTCGTAGCCGAAGACGCGCCGCAGGACTTCCAGGGCGCGCGGCTCAGACATGAAGGAAAGCCGATTGCATCATGCGCGGCATTTTATAGGAGCGGGCAAACCTGCACGCGCACGCTGTGCCGGGAGCGGCACTATCGCCCGCCGATGGGCATGGTCAGTTGCATATTGACGCCGTAGTCGCCGCTGACCACGTCGTGATCGGCGCCCACGGCCAGGCGGACATTGGGCGACAGCATCATGCTTTGGGAAATGCCGTAGCGCCGCTCCAGCATTTCGCCGGTGGTGTCGCGCAGCCCGGAATACGTGCCGCTGAATTCGCCCCAGCCGCTGATCGGCAGGGCGGCCGAAAAGGTATTGCGCCATTGGGCGGTCGCGGTGGCGCCGTCCTGGTAAGTGGAGAGGTCGCCGTAGCCGCTGCTGGTCAGCTCGTTGCCGTAGCCCAGTTTCAGCGTATCGAACACCTTGACGTTGTAGCCCAGGCTGTAGCGCCAGCCCTCCGACGTATCGAAACGGCTTTGCGTCGCGCCGCCCTGCAGCGTGCCCCACTCGCCCATCGAGTAGGTGGTGCCCAGGCCGGTAGCGGTCAGGGCGTGGGCGCTCTGGACCTGCCCCTCCAGGGTGATGTCGGGCGTGACCCCGTAGCGCAGGCTGTTGCTGCCGGCGGTCGGGCCATATTGGACGCCGCCCGCCGACAGGCCGGGATCGGTGTTGTCTATGCGTCCCCATACGGAGGAATAGCCCAGCTTGCCTTCAGGGACCGTGGCATCGCTGCTGGTGGTGAGGTTGGACACCTGCACGCCCCCTATCGTCGCGGCGCTGCTCCAGGCGGGGGAAAAAGGTGTCAGGGTGCCCAGGGACACCGAGGGGCCCTCCACGTTGCGATACGTCAGGTTGCGCTCGCCCAATTGCATGCCGCCCTGTGGCGATATCCCGGCAAACCAGGGCTTGGGCGTGCCCAGGGGCCGCCCCCACTTGACTGGCGTGGCCCCCGGAGGCGGCGGGACGTAGTCCAGGTCCAGGCCGCCGGCGGTGGAATCCGCGGCTTCCGCCGCCGCGGTCGGCACGGCGATGCAGTCCAATGGCTCCGCCTCCCCGTCCGCCTGGGCGGCAGGCCCGGCGGCATCCATGCCGGCGTTTCCCGCCGGCGCTTCAGCCTGCAACGGTGGCACGGGCTGGCAGGGTAGCAGCTCGGCGGTGATCTGCCCCTGGCCCGGCGGCCTGACCGGCAGGGGCAAGGCCGGCGCCAGCACGCCCAGGCCGCGGCCCGCCTGGGCAAGCAGGACCGGAGCGCGCGCGCTGGCGCCCGACATCGACGGTGCGGGATATGCGAGAGCCTCCCCGGCTACGGCGCCCCCGTGGACGCAGCAGGCCAATGCGACGGCAAGCGCGGCGCGGCAGGCGCGCCGCGGGACAAAAACATGCATAAGGCCAAAGTTCCGGTGCCGGGATCGACGTTTATCTATCGGGATTGCAACTGAAAGCCGTCATCCTGGCCGTTACAAAACTCCACCTCCCCTGGAACGGCGTATTTTAATCGGAGCCGAATGGGGCCGTGCTTTATAGTTCGGGGCGATTTCCGATTTCAGTCCATTTCCTCCCCTTGCCCGCGGGGCCCCGGCCTCGCAATATGCGGACATGGAAACACCTCATACAAAATTGCTGGTCGTCGACGACGACCCCGCGCTGCGGCAACTGCTGGCCGACTATCTGAACCGGCATGGCTACGACACCCTGCTGGCGCCCGACGCGGCCGACCTGCCGGCGCGCATTGCCCGCTACGCCCCCGACCTGCTGGTCCTGGACAGGATGCTGCCCGGCGGCGACGGCGCCGACGCCTGCCGGCGGCTGCGCGAACAGGGCGAGGACATTCCGGTGATCCTGTTGACGGCCCGCGATGAAGCCGTGGATCGCATCATCGGCCTGGAGGCCGGTGCCGACGATTACCTGGGCAAGCCTTTCGATCCCCGCGAACTGCTGGCGCGCATCGAAGCCGTCCTGCGCCGCAAAAAGGGCCCGTCGGCGCTGACGCGCGACGCCCCCGTGAATTTCGGCCCCTTCGTTTTCGACCCCGCCACGCGCCAATTGCTGCGCGACGGCGTGGCCGTCAAGCTGACCGGCGGGGAAATCAATCTGCTGGAAGCCCTGGTCCGCAACGCCGGCAAGCCGCTGTCGCGCGAACGCCTGCTGGCCCTGGCCCGCGACGACGACGCCGGCGAACGGAACGACCGTGCCATCGATATCGCCATCCTGCGCCTGCGCCGTGCCATCGAGGACGACCCCAAGCAACCGCGCTGGATCCAGACGGTATGGGGCATAGGCTACCGCTTCTCGCCGTGACCAGGTTTTCGCCGCGCTCCCTGCTGCCGCATTCCCTGCGCACCCGCCTGATACTGCTCGTGCTCGGTTGCATGCTGCTGGCCCAGGCGGGCACGCTTGCCGTGGGCTCGCACTACCGGCAACGGTTCATCGACGACGTGGTGATGGACTACATCGTCACGACGATACGCACGCTGCGCGCCGCCGTATCGGAAGTGCCGGCGGAAGACCGCGCCGGCTTCGTGCGCGATGCGTCCGGCGGACAGTGGCATCTGTGGGCCCGCACGCTTCCCGCCGAGGCGCAACTGGCGCGCTTTCATGGCGGCGGATTGCCGCCGCCTCCCCCGCGCGATGACGTGTCGGCCGCCGACCGCGAAGCCCGGATGGCCGAAATCCGCGAATACCGCAGGAATCGTCCCGATGGCGAGGATAACGACATCCGCCGCGACCTGCGCGGCCTGGTGCACCAACTGAACAATCGCCTGAACGACGGCACGCGCGTCGCGCTGTCGCGCGGGCCGCGGCCGGAAGTCTTCATTTCCCTGGCGCCCAATCCCAGCAGCGAGGACGCGCCGCAACTGCGCGAATGGCTCGTCATTCCGCTGGACCGGCTGGACCCGCCGCTGGCGACGCCGATCGTCATCACATGGCTGGCCACCTTCGGCGTGGTACTGATCCTGGCGGGCGGTTTTTCCTGGCACATCACGCGTCCCATCACCCGCCTGGCCGAAGCCGCAGACAAACTTGCCGCGGGGCAACCGCAGCGCGTCGTGCCGTCCGGTCCGCACGAGACCCGTGTTCTGGGCGAACGCTTCAATGCCATGCTGAACGCGCTGCAGGAATCGGAGTCCGTCCGCCGCACGCTGCTGGCCGGCCTGCCGCACGACCTGAAGGCACCTCTTTCGCGCATGTGGCTGCGCATCGAAATGTCCGACGATGCCGTGTTGACGGAGGGCCTGCGCAAAGACCTCCAGGACATGCAATACATGGTCGACCAGTTCATCGGCTTCGTGCGCGGCACCGATCCGGCGGGTTACCGATATGCGCCCGTCCCGCTTGCCGAGTGGCTGACCGAACGCGTGCAGGGCTGGAAGGGCGCAGGATCGCCGGTGGAGCTGCGCATCGACAGCGATCAACCGATGACGGTGCAGGGCGATGCGGTCGCGCTGGCCCGCCTCCTGGACAACCTGATCGGCAATGCCCTGCACCATGGCGCGCCGCCGGTGGAGGTATCGCTGGCCGAACGCGACGGCATGGCCGTGCTGTGCGTCGCCGACCATGGCAAAGGGATCCCGGCGGACCGCCGGTCCGAGGCGCTGCGGCCGTTCGCCCGGCTGGACGATGCGCGCACGCGGACAGGCAATGTCGGGCTGGGCCTGGCGCTGGTCGAAGCCATCACGCGCGCCCATGGCGGCACGCTTACCCTGGGCACCGCGGCGAGCGGCGGGCTGCGCGTGGAAATCGCCCTGCCCCTGCGCAATTGAGGCGCAACGAACCGCGGCGGCTCACTGCCGTCCGGGCATGCCGGCGATGGCGTTCGCGGGACGCCGCGCCTTGCCGAACAGCGACCGGTAGGCCAGTATGTTGAATACCAGGATCAGCGGAATGGCCACGATGGCCCCGGACAGCACCAGCCGCATCGATCCGAGCGAAGCCGCGCCGTCCCACAGCGTCATGTCGTCCAGGATCAGGAACGGGAACATGCTGTATGCCAGCCCGGTCAGCATCAGCAGGAACAGGCCCACGCAGGCGACGAACGGCACCCAGCTGAAACGCTCGGCGTGCCGCGGCAAGCGCATCAGGACCATTTCCGTACCGACGAAACCCAGCAGCATGGCCACCCACACCGCGGCGGCGAGACCAAGATGGGACAGGTTGCTCCACTTGTAGAAAATGCCGGCGTTGGCCAGGCCCAGCGTGACGGCGATGGCCACCATCCCGGCCGCGGTCCAGCGGATCGCGTGCCGCGCCCACTGTACCGCGCGGCGTTGCAGATCGCCATCCACCCGCATCGTCAACCACGAGGCACCGAGCAGCACGTAGGCCGCCACCGCGCATAAACCGACGAAGAGGGAAAAGCCGTGGTAGCCGGCGGTATTCTGATACCCGGTCGCGATACGGCCCAGGGCCATGCCCTGGCCGAAGGCCGTCATCAGCGAACCGATCCAGAATGCCGTTACCCAGCGCGGCTTGGATTCGGTGCGCGCGCGCAGCCGGAACTCATAGGATACGCTGCGCAAGACGACACCCAGCACCATCAGTGTCAAGGGCGCGTAGAGCTGCCCCAACACGGTCCCCCAGGCAAATGGGAACGCCGCGGCGAACAAGCCGATACCGAGCAACAGCCAGAACTCGTTGGCATCGCGCCAGGGGCTGAGCAGTGCCATCATGCGGCCGCGGTCCTCGGCGGGCGCCAACTGGAGCAGGATGCCGACCCCCAGGTCGAAGCCATCCAGCACCGTACCGGCCACCACCAGCACGAACAGCATCCCCATGAACACCAAAGGCATCCAGAAAGAGGGGTCGTCCGGGGCAAGGCCCAGCGATGCGGCGAGCGTGGCGATCATGATGCGGCTCCCGCCATCCTGCGCACCGGCACGACGCCATAGCGCGCGGCATGGAAAAGCATGCGCACGAAGGCCGTGCCCAGCACCCCATACAGCACCGCATAGCCCAGCGTCCCGTACAACAGCGCGCGCGGCGAGGCCGTTCCGAGGATCTCCGACTGCGTGACGGCACCGTTCACCGCATAGGGCTGGATGCCCACCGCCGTAAAGATCCAGCCGAAAGCCACGAAGGCCGCGCCGGAAAACGTCATCAGCGCGAGCGCGCGCAACCAGCGCCGCGACAGGAAGGAGGGATCGAAGCCACGCTTGCGCAGCTTGAACAAGGTGGCCCAGGCGGCGCAGGTCATCAGGATCGCGAGTATCGCCACGCCCCGCAGGGACCAGAATGTCAGCGCCACCGGCGGTTGCATGTTGGCGTAGTTTTCCAGGGCAAGGAAATGGCCATTGACGTTGCTCCCCAGCCAGCGCGCCGCCGCGTCTTTCAGCGTCCAGATGCCGTGGCTGGTGGCGCTGTCGGCGTCCGGCCAGCCCAGCACGACCAGGTCGGGCGGATCGCCTTCATGCCAATAAAGGGCGGCGGCGGCCGCCTTGGCCGGCTGGTAGTGCGCGATAAGCTTGCCCATCCCCGCCCCTACCGGCGCCAGCAGCACCGCCGCGATGCAGGCCAGGCCCAGTGCGGCGCGGAAGCCCAGGCGTTCGCCGTCGTCCAGCGGCCGGCGCAAGGCCTGCCAGGCGGTAATGCCCATGATCAGGAAAGCCGCCGTCAGCAACGCACCCAGGACGATAGAGCCCAGCATCCATCCCAGCGCGGGGTTGAATACCACTCTGGCCCAATCGTAGATCTGGAAGCGGCCGTCCACGGCGACTGCGCCGTCCGGGGTCTGTGCCCACGACACCAGCGCCAGTACCCAGAAAACGGTGGCCAGATGCCCCAGCGCGACCATCAGTACCGAGAGGGTATGGACGATTTCCGACACGCGACGCTGGCCGAACAGCATGACGCCCAGGAAACAGGACTTCAACGCGAACACCGACAGGACGGCGAAACCCACCAACGGCCCTGCCACATTGCCTATCTTGTCCATCAGCCCGGACCACACGGTGCCGAGCTGCAACAGTACGGGCACGCCGCAGGCCAGCGCCAGGATGAAGGCAAGGGCGAAGATGCGCACCCAGAAACGATAGGCGGAGGTCCAGCCGGCATCGCCGCTGGTGCGGGCGCGCAGCTTGAAATACAACAGCAGCCAGGACAGCGCCAGGGCCAGGGCCATGAAAAGCGCCACGAATGCCAGGCTGCCGATGAACTGCAGACGTCCCAGGAATAAAGGGGGGATGCTCATGGTGGGCGCTAGTTTAGACGTAGTTTGCGCCAATCGCGCCTCCGGAATGGGCAACCCTGACCTTCCGCAAGGCGGCGGGCCCCGAACGTGGCAAAATTGTCCCTTTGCCGCCGCCTTTTCCCGCACAGCATGACCACTGCTTCCCCGCCCCCTGCCGCCGCCAGCTTCCTGCGGCACATCATCGAAGCCGATCTCAAGGCCGAACGCTTCAAAGACAAGCATTGGGCCGGCGTTCCCGGTCCGGCCTCGGTGCAGGCCCAGGGCGGCCTGGATCCTGCCCGCATCCGCACGCGCTTCCCGCCGGAGCCCAACGGCTACCTGCACATCGGCCACGCCAAGAGCATCTGCGTGAACTTCGGGCTGGCGCGGGACTATGGCGGCGCCTGCCATCTGCGCTTCGACGACACCAATCCCGAAAAGGAAGACCAGGAGTACGTCGATGCCATTATCGAAGCGGTGCGCTGGCTGGGCTTCGACTGGAAAGACCCGGGCGGGCGGGAACAGCTGTATTTCGCCAGCGATTACTTCGACACCATGTATGCATTCGCGCAGGCGCTGATCCGCGCCGGCTACGCCTACGTGGACCAGCAGTCGCCGGAGCAAATCCGCGCCAATCGCGGCACGCTGACCGAAGCCGGCAAGGATTCGCCCTGGCGCAACCGTCCGGCGCAGGAATCGCTGGACCTGCTGGAGGAAATGCGCGATGGCAAGCATCCGGACGGCAGCATGGTATTGCGCGCCCGCATCGACATGGCCTCGCCCAATATCAACCTGCGCGATCCGGTCATTTACCGCGTGCGCCACGCCACGCATCACCGCACGGGCGACAAGTGGTGCATCTACCCGATGTACACCTGGGCGCACCCCATCGAAGACGCGCTGGAAGGCATCACGCACAGCATTTGCACGCTGGAGTTCGAAGACCAGCGGCCGTTCTACGACTGGACTCTGGACCGGCTGGCCGAGCTCGGCCTGCTGGCGCGTCCCCTGCCGCATCAATACGAATTCGCGCGGCTGAACCTGACTTACGTCGTGACGAGCAAGCGCAAGCTGCTGCAGCTGGTTCGCGACGGCCATGTGGACGGCTGGGACGACCCGCGCATGCCGACCCTGTTCGGCATGCGCCGCCGCGGCTATCCGGCTTCCGCGATCCGTTTGTTCTGCGATCGGACCAGCATCTCCAAGTCGGAGTCGCGCATCGACTACAGCCTGCTCGAAGCGGCCGTGCGTGACGAACTGGACCCGGTGGCGCCGCGTTCCGTGGCCGTGCTCCAGCCCCTGAAGCTGGTCATCACCAACTATCCCGAAGACCGTGTCGAAACGTGCAGCGCGCCGCGCAATCCGCACGATCCCGCGCAGGGCCAGCGCGAATTCCCGTTCTCCCGCACGCTGTGGATCGAGCAGGACGACTTCCGCGAAGAACCGCCGAAAAAATACTTCCGCCTGTACCCCGGCAATATGGTGCGCTTGAAGTACGGCTATGTGGTGCGCTGTACCGGGTTCGTGAAGGACGAGCAGGGCAACGTGGTCGAAGTGCAGGCCGAATACCTGCCGGAGACTCGCAGCGGCACGCCAGGCGCGGACAGCGTGAAGGTCAAAGGCACGATTACCTGGGTCAGCGCCGCCCACGCCGTCGGCGCAACCATACACCTGTACGACCGCCTGTTCGCGGACCCGCATCCCGACGCCGGCGACAAGGACTTCATCGCGGCGCTGAATCCGGACTCCCGCAAGACCGTCCAGGCTTGGCTGGAACCGGGCACGCAGCTGGAGCCCGGCGTGACGTGGCAGTTCGAACGGCTGGGTTATTTCACGCTGGACAGCGTGACGTCGACGCCCGACGCGCCCATCCTGAACCGCGTTGTAACCTTGAAGGACTCCTGGGGGCACGGCTGAACCAGCCTCCCCGCATTTGAAGGCCCCCGAACCCGGCCGCCGCGCCGGCCGGGACATTGCTTGGCGATATAGCGGTTACGGCCGGCGCCGCGCGGTGTCCGGGTCCAGGTTGGCTGGCCCGGCGGAGGTGTCCTCGGGTCGGTCCATCGGCGGCGCCGCCACCGAGCCGGAAGGCAACAGCCCTTTTTTCTCGGCATCGCTCAGCGCGCCGCGCGATGCCGATTCCTCGCGGCGTCCGCCGGCAGACCCGGCCGGACGCACCGCACCAGATTGCCTCGACTTGCGGGCCTCATCGTCCGGGGCATCCACCGCGCCGTCGCCCGGCTTGCGGTCACGATGGTCGTGAACCGGCAGCTCCGGATCCGGCAGCGCGCCGCCGTCGGGGTCATAGCCTTTTTCCAGGGTGCGCAGCGCTTCCTCTTCCTGTCCGCTAAGGCCGGCAGGACGCCGGGGTGCGTGGCGGTTCGTCATGGACGTTCTCCTTGTCGGCCGGTACGGCACGGGAACGGCATCGCGCAAGGCATGTGCCCGTGGCGAGCCCGCCACCAGGTGCGCGGCGATGTCCATGGCGCCCATCCCCGCGGAGGCCCGCTCGGTTATCATGCCCGACGTTCCGTTAACCGGGGGTCTCCCCGGTCTTTCCGCTGCCAAGATGAGCTCTGATCCCCTTGCCCTGGACTTCAAAAGCGCCACGCTCTATGCCGTGCGCGTCGTACTGCATAGCGCCGATATCGGGAGGCTGGCCGCCGCCCTGGACAAGCGCATGGCCGACGCCGGCAGCTTCTTCGAAAACGAACCCGTCGTCATAGACGCAAGCCGGGTCGAAGGACTGGTGGACTGGCCGGCGCTGCTGGATGCGCTGCGCGGCCACAACCTGCCCCCCATCGGCGTGGTCGCCGAGGGCGACAATCTGCAAGCCGCCAAGGATGCGGGGCTCGCGCCCGTCGAACTCTCGACGCCGCCGGCGCGGGTCGCGCCCACGGACGCCGGCAATACGCCTCCGCCCCTGCCTACCCAACCCGCCGCCGCCCTGACCGCCGCGCCGGCCCCGCAAGTCGACAGCGGCGCCACGCCGCCCCCCGACGAGGCCGGCGGCGCCCATCAAAACGCGACCGCGGACGACAGCAAGTCCGCGGCCGGGACCGCCGAATCCGGCATGGCCGGCGCAAAGGCCGAGGCGAACGGCCCCCTGGCCGGGACGGGAAGCCCGAGCGCATCCACCGATCCCCAAGAGAATACCGGTCGCAAGGGCGATGCCGCCCCCGCGGGCCGGGACGGGCAGGCCACCGAGCAAGCGAAGCCCGGCTCGCCAGCAGCGGCCGGCACGCGCACGCGCGAGCCGCTGCCCACCCGCGCCGCGCGCGAAACCACATCGTCACCCAGCCCGACGCCCGCCGATCCGCAGTCGTCATCGGCACTGGTCATCAGCCGCCCGCTGCGTTCCGGCCAGCGCGTCTACGCCCGTCACACGGACCTGGTGGTCATCGGCATGGTCAGTCCCGGGGCGGAGGTGATCGCCGACGGCAACGTCCATGTCTACGGCCCGTTGCGCGGCAAGGCGATGGCGGGTGCGCGCGGCGATACGTCGGCGCGGATTTTCACCACGCATCTGGACGCGGAGCTTTTGGCCGTGGCCGGGGTTTATCGCGTGGTGGAGGACAAGCTGGATGCCAACCTGCACGGCCAACCCGCGCTGGTCCGCCTGGATGGCGACACTTTACGTATCGAAGCGCTGAAAGCGTGACGGAGCCCTCACGGGGGACTTGGTGACCAACAGTTGCCGCGGGCGTTGAAGAAACGCTAAACCCGCAGTTTTGCTTTACGATACTGCGATTTATTTGCTCAGGACATAAGGGTTCTATCGACATGACGCGTACTGTTGTGGTCACTTCCGGCAAGGGCGGGGTGGGCAAGACGACTACCAGCGCCAGTTTTTCTTCCGGCCTCGCAATGCGCGGACACAAGACCGCGGTGATCGATTTCGACGTGGGCCTGCGCAACCTGGATCTGATCATGGGATGCGAACGTCGGGTGGTGTACGACTTCGTCAACGTCATCCAGGGCGAAGCTTCGCTGAAGCAGGCGCTGATCAAGGACAAGCAGCTGGAGAACCTGTTCGTGCTGCCGGCCTCGCAAACGCGCGACAAGGACGCGCTGACGCAGGAAGGCGTGGGCAAGGTCATCGATGATCTGAAAGAGATGGGTTTCGACTACATCGTCTGCGATTCGCCCGCCGGCATCGAAACCGGCGCGCTGCTGGCCGCCTACTACGCCGACGATGCGCTGGTCGTCACCAACCCCGAAGTCTCGTCCGTGCGCGACTCGGACCGCATCCTGGGGATCCTGGCCGCCAAGTCCAAGCGCGCCGTGGAAGGCGACGAACCCGTCAAGGAGTTCCTGCTGCTGACGCGGTACAACCCCAAGCGCGTGTCGGAAGGCGAGATGCTCTCGCTGTCGGATATCGAAGACATCCTGCGCATCAAGCTGATCGGCGTCATCCCCGAATCCGAGTCCGTCCTGCAAGCCTCGAACCAGGGCCTGCCGGCGATCCACCTGAAGGATACCGACGTCGCGGAAGCGTACAAGGATGTGGTCGCCCGCTATCTGGGCGAGGAGCGTTCGCTGCGTTTCACCGACTATGCGAAGCCCGGTTTTCTGAAACGCATATTCGGAGGCAAGTAATCGATGTCCCTTCTGTCCTTCCTGCTCGGCCAGAAAAAGTCATCGGCCAGCGTCGCCAAGGAACGCCTGCAGATCATCCTGGCTCATGAACGCTCGGGACGTGACGGCTCGCCCGATTACCTGCCGCAGTTGCAGCAAGAATTGATCGCCGTCATCTCCAAGTACGTGAAAATCGATCCGGACGACATCAAGGTCCATGTGGAGCGCCAGGACACCCTGGAAATCCTTGAAGTGAAGATCGAAATGCCTCAGGCCTGAGGCGGCCTGCGCGCGGGTTCGCCCGCGCCGAAATGCCGCGCGCCGCGGGTGGCGGGCCTTCAGGCCTGCTATCCGCGGCGCGTTTTCAATTGCAGGGAACGTTGCTGGGCTCAATGCGGGTCAAGCGACGGGCGCGGCCCGGACCGCGCCCGCTTGCCGGCCTACTTGCCGACCTGATTGCCGATCACGCCGCCGACAGCCGCACCGCCCACGGTGCCAAGCACACCACCGTTGGTGATCACCGCGCCGGCCACGCCGCCGATACCGGCGCCCGTTACGGTGGCCTTTTGCCGATGATTCATACTGTCCCAGGTGGAACAGCCCGTCGCTGACAACGCCAGCAATGAAACCGCGCAAAGTTTGGATAGGTGTTGGATTGTCATGTTTTTTCTCCGGACAGCGAAAGCGCCGCGGCTGGCCATGATGCCGTCTGATGCTTTCGGCGATGCCGTCATGGATGACGCAATGTCATGGACGACATAGCCAGCATTGCAAATGGCGGGCCCAAGGGGTGTGAGACTTGCCCAGCAGTTGTGTCAATACGTTCGGTTGGCCGCCGGTTACGCCCGGCCATGTTGCGGGCGAGCCGCTTATTTGACCAGACGTAACACGTCGCGAAAGCGCGGATGCTCGCACGTGCCCAACCACTCGAACAAAGCCATCTCCGTGGTCATGACGTCGATGCCGTGCGCGCGGGCGCGCTGCAGCGCAAAATCGCGGTCGGACGGCTGCCGGGAACCGCAGGCGTCGGCCACCATGCGCACGCGATGGCCGCCGCGGCGCAAGCCCAGCGCGGTCTGGAGCACACAGATATGGGCTTCGCAGCCCGCCACGAAGATCGTCCCGCGGGCGTTCGGCAGCCAGCTGCCGAAACCCGGCTCGTCCACCGCGGAAAAATGCATTTTCCGGAAGACCGCCCGTGCGTACTGGCCGACGTCGTCCAGTGTCGCGCCCAGCGCGGCGCGGTGATGTTCTGTCGCCACCACAGGCACGTCCAGCATCACCGCGCCGGCCGCAAGCCGCGTGGCGGCGGCAAGGACGGCCGCGCCATCGTGGATCACGGGCATCAGCCTCGCCTGCATATCCACGATCAAGACCGTGCAATCCGCTGCATCGTGTATCGGCATCGCAGTCTCCCGCCGGGTTTGATGCCCCTGGCCCTCTATGGGGGGCTACGCGGGCGGCGTGATGCCCGCCCACGGCCCTGCACTTACTTCAACGGCTTGTATCGCAGGCGCTTGGGCTTGGCGCCTTCCTCGCCCAGGCGCCGCCGCTTGTCCGCTTCGTATTCCTGGTAATTGCCATCGAAGAAGACGACCTGCGAGTCGCCTTCGAACGCCAGGATGTGCGTGGCGATGCGGTCCAGGAACCAGCGGTCGTGGCTGATCACCATCACGCTGCCCGGGAATTCGAGCAAGGCATCTTCCAGGGCGCGCAGGGTTTCGACGTCCAGGTCGTTGGAGGGTTCATCCAGCAGCAGCAGGTTGCCGCCGGCGATCAGCGTCTTGGCCAGGTGCAGCCGGCCGCGCTCGCCGCCGGACAGCTGCCCGACGATCTTGTTCTGGTCACCACCCTTGAAGTTGAAGCGGCCCAGATAGGCGCGCGAGGACATTTCGAACTTGCCGACGGTCAGCACATCGGCGCCATCCGCGACGGCATCGAATACCGATTTGCCGTCGGCGAGCGAATCGCGGGACTGGTCGACGTAGGCGACCCTGACCGTCTGCCCCAGCGTGACCGTACCCGAATCCGGCTGCTCGCGGCCGGCAAGCATGCGGAACAGCGTGGACTTGCCCGCGCCGTTGGGGCCGATGATGCCGACGATGGCGCCGGGAGGCACCTTGAAGCTGAGGTTGTCGATCAGCAGTCGGTCGCCATACGCCTTGCTGACGCCGTTGAATTCCACCACTTCATTACCCAGGCGCTCGCCGACGGGAATGAAGATTTCCTGCGTTTCGTTGCGCTTCTGGTATTCGTAGGAGGACAGCTCCTCGAACCGCGCCATGCGGGCCTTGGCCTTGGCCTGGCGGCCCTTGGGATTCTGCCGCACCCACTCCAGTTCTTTCTTGATGGTCTTCTGGCGGGCGGATTCGCTGGCCTCTTCCTGCTTCAGGCGGGCGTCTTTCTGTTCCAGCCAGGAGCTGTAGTTGCCTTTCCAGGGGATGCCGTGGCCGCGATCCAGTTCGAGGATCCATTCCGCCGCGTTGTCCAGGAAATAGCGGTCGTGGGTGACGCCGACCACGGTGCCGGGGAACTTCTGCAGGAACTGCTCCAGCCATTCGACGCTTTCGGCATCCAGGTGGTTGGTGGGTTCGTCCAGCAGCAGCATGTCCGGCTTGGACAACAGCAGGCGGCACAGGGCCACGCGGCGCTTTTCACCGCCGGAGAGATGCTCCACCGAGGCGTCCCACGGCGGCAGGCGCAAGGCGTCGGCGGCGATCTCCATCTGGTGCTCGATATCGTCCGCGCCGCTGCTGGCCGCCGCGGAGATGATGGCTTCCAGTTCGGCCTGTTCCGCCGCCAGCTTGTCGAAATCGGCATCCGGTTCCGCGTAGGCGGCATAGACCTCGTCCAGCCGCTTGCGCGCGGCGACGACGGCACCCAGCCCTTCTTCGACGGACTGCCGCACGGTATGCGCGGGATTCAGCTGCGGCTCTTGCGGCAGATAGCCGATGTTCAAGCCCGGCATGGGAATCGCTTCGCCCTCGATATCCTTGTCGACGCCGGCCATGATTTTCAGCAGCGTCGACTTGCCGGAGCCGTTCAGGCCCAGCACGCCGATCTTGGCGCCCGGAAAAAAGGACAGCGATATATCGCGCAGGATCTGCCGTTTGGGCGGCACGATTTTGCCGACGCGATTCATGGTGTAGACGTATTGAGCCATGGAGGGTGTTTGATAATTGTCCGATCGAAACGGAATTGTAGGCCGTGTCGGCCCACGGGGTCTTCGGCGCGTACCGCCAGCGACGCATTGCAATCAACGGAAAGAAAGAAAAAGCAGGGACGGCACGCCGGCCGATTCTCCTTTTGCCGGTCTTTCGATATTCTTACAACTCCGGACACGCGTTTCGCAAGACGCGACCACGCAGCAGCAGGAACGCTTATGTCAGCTTCAGCCACCCCTCCCGATTCCATTTCCCGCTTCCAGGCCGCCGAGCTCGATATGCTGGCCAAGACGGCGGATGCGCTCAGCGCCTATCTGGGCAAACCCGTGCTGGCGGAAGTCGGTACGGCGACCGACGGCCTCGAATGGGTCACTTTCGGCATACCGCTCGAAGAGGATGCATTGGAAAGCGGCGAGCACGAGCCCGTGCGCGTCCAGATGGGCGGCCCGGATGCCAGGCTGCTGGGCAGCCGCGGCGGCCTTACGGGTACCGACGAACAGGCCTACGACTGCCTGTACCTGTGGGCCATCCAGATCACCCTGACAGAAGGCGAACGCTTCGTCAAACTGGACCAGGACGGCGAAGAATCCGCCTGGTCCGATACGCTGGCCGATGTGCTGCCGTTTGCGCTGTCCGACGAGGACCTCGCCGCGCTCGAAGACGATGACGATGACGATGACGATGACGATGACGAGGACGAGGACGACGATGACGACGAGCCCGCGCCCGGCAACGGCGCGCCGCGCCACTAGACCCGGTCGATCAGGAAAAGCGTCCCGCGCCGGCCGCACGGCATAGCGGGCGCCGCGCCGGTGCCGCGCGGCATGCGCGCCGATCCCGCCGCCGCACGGACGCCCGGCCATGCCGCGGGCCCACTCCGCGCTGCCGGCATGGTTCAATAGCGGGCATCGTCTTCCCCCGTCCCCACGCTGGAGCCCGCCATGCCGTCCAAAGTCCTGCGCGCCACCCTGGCGCTGCTGGCCGCCTGCCTTGCCCTGCCAGGCTACGCGCAAATGAAAATCGGTGTCGTGACATCGTCGACCGGCCCCACGGCGCTGGTCGGCATCCCGCAGAAGAACACCGTGCCGTTGCTGCCGACACGCATCGGCGACCTGACGGTGGAGTACATCGTACTGGACGACGCCAGCGATACGTCGCAATCCGTCACGGCCGTCCGCAAGCTGATCAACGAAGACCGCGTCGATGCGATCATCGGCCCGCCCGGCTCGCCCAACACCCTGGCCATCCTGCCATTCGTCGCCGAAGCCGGCGTGCCGCTGCTGGCGCCGGTAGGCTCCGCCGCCGCCGTACTGCCGATGGACGCCCAGAAGAGGTGGGTATTCAAGACCACGCAGAACGACGACATCATCGCGAAGGCCCTGGTGCAGCACATGGCCGGCTCGGGGATAAGAACCGTCGGGTTCATCGGTTTGAACGATCCCTACGGCGAGAACTGGTACAAGGTTTTCTCCGATCTGGCCGCGCGTCACCATATCGCGATCGTCGCCAACGAACGCTATGTGCGCACGGACAGTTCTGTTACCGGGCAGGCGCTGAAACTGCTGGCAGCCAAGCCCGACGCGGTGCTGGTGGCCGCGCCGGGCGGCGCCAGCGTGCTGCCTGAAACCACGCTGGTGGACCTGGGCTATCACGGCAAGTTCTACCAGACGCACGGCGCAGCCCTGCCCGATTTCCTGAAGCTGGGCGGCAAGAAGGTGGAAGGCACCATCCTGGCGGCCGGCCTCATGCTGGTCCTGCCGGAGATCCCGGACGACAACCCATCCAAGAAGGTCGCCACCGCCTATATCGATGCCTATCGCCAGCGCTACGGCACGACGCCCGCCACCTTCGGCGCCAACGTCTACGATGCCGGGCTGTTGCTGCAGCACGCCGTGCCGGTGGCCGAGCAGGCCGGCAAACCGGGCACGCCGGCCTTCCGCTCCGCCCTGCGCGATGCGCTGGAACAGACCCGCGACCTGGTCGGCACGCAGGGCGTGTACAACATGACGCAGCAGGACCACAGCGGATTCGACGAACGCGGCCGCGTCCTGATTACGGTCAAGAACGGCGACTGGGCATTGCTGAAGTAGCCGCCCATGAACGCGCAGATCGCCCTGATCCTGGGCCAGGACGGCGTGGCCAACGGCGCGGTCTATGCGCTGCTGGCCTTGTGCATTCTGCTGGTCTTTTCCGTCACGCGCGTGCTGTTGATCCCGCAGGGCGAGTTCGTGGTCTACGGCGCGCTGTGCATGGCGGCGATGCAGAACGGCCGCATGCCCGCGCTGGTCTGGCTTCTGTGCGCCTTCGCCGTGGCCGAGGCCATCGCGGATGCGCGGGCCGGCGCGCGGGGCAGCGCGACGATCCGGCCGGTCCGCCTGGCCGGCCGGACGGCCTATCCCTTCCTGTTGGCCGGCTCGCTGTGGCTGCTGCCGCTGGCGTCGCTGCCGGTCTGGCTGCAGGCCGTGCTGACGCTGGCCATCGTCGCGCCCATGGGGCCGCAACTCTATCGGCTTTTCTACCAGCCCATCGCGGATGCGTCGACGCTGATCCTGTTGATCGTCTCGATCGCGGTACACCTGGCCCTGGTCGGCCTGGGCCTGCTGGCGTTCGGGCCGGAGGGCGCCCGCGCGGCGCCGTTCAGCGACGCGCGCTATGCACTGGGACCGGCGAGCGTCGCCAGCCAGACTTTATGGATCGTGGCGGTATCGCTGCTGTGGATGCTGGCCCTGTACCGCTTCTTCGGCCGCACGCTGCCCGGCCGCGCCTTGCGGGCCGCCGCCGATAATCGCGCGGGCGCGCGCCTGGTCGGTATCTCGCCGGAGTTCGCGGGACGGGCGGTCTTTTTGCTGGCCGCGACGCTGGGCGCCTGCTCGGGCATCCTGGTCGGCCCGGCCACGACCCTGTACTACGACTCGGGCTTCCTGATCAGCCTGAAGGGGTTCGTCGCCGCCATCGTGGGCGGCCTGACCAGCTATCCGCTGGCCGTCATCGGCGCGCTGGCGGTGGGACTGGTCGAGTCCTTCTCTGCGTTCTGGGCCAGCGCCTACAAGGAAATCATCGTCTTTACGCTGATCATCCCGTTCCTGCTGTGGCGTTCGCTGCGCCACGGCGCCATCGAGGACGAAACGGAATGACCGCCCTGGGGAAGGCCCGATGCGCGATGCCCTGACGCCCCGGCGGCTGGTGGCCGCATTCCTGGCGATACTGGCCGTCGCACCCTGGCTGCTGCCGCCCTTCTACGTCAGCCTGCTCGAGACCATCGGCCTGCACGCGCTGGTGGTGCTGGGTTTGGTGCTGCTGACGGGCGTTGCCGGGCTGACCAGCTTCGGACAGGCCGCTTTCGTCGGCGTCGGCGCCTATACCGCCGCGCTGCTGGCCACGCGCGCGGCATCGCTGCCCGCATGGCTGGCGTGGCTGGGCGCCTCGCCCTGGCTGGCGCTGGCCGCGGGGCTCGCGCTGGCCTTCGTACTGGCCTGCCTGCTGGGTGCGATCACGCTGCGCCTGTCAGGCCATTTCCTGCCATTGGGCACGATCGCCTGGGGCCTGAGCCTGTATCTCGCCTTCGCCGCCATACCGGGACTGGGCGGATTCAGCGGCATCGGCGGCATCCCGCCCTTGCGCATCGCCGGACTGGCACTGGGCGACCGCGGCATGTACTACATGATCTGGCTGTTCCTGATGCTTGCCGTCTGGACCACCCTCAACCTGATGGATTCGCGCCAGGGCCGCGCCATCCGGGCGCTGCGCGGCGGCCGCGTGATGGCCGAAGCCATGGGCGTGGATACGACGCGCACGCGCGCCGCCGTTTTCATCATCGCGGCGCTGCAGGCCTGCGCATCCGGGTGGCTGTACGCGCATATGCAGCGCTTCGTCAACCCGACGCCCTTCGGCCTGCCAATGGGCATCGAGTATCTCTTCATGACGGTGGTCGGCGGCGCAGCGCACGTATGGGGCGCCCTGGCCGGCGCGGGCGTCTTCGCACTGGCCAGGCAGTGGCTGGAGGACTGGCTGCCACGCCTGCTCGGGCAGAACGGCAATTTCGAAATCATCGTATTCGGCTTCGGCATGGTGCTGGTGCTGCATCGCGCACGCGGCGGCCTGTGGCCGGCCATCGCCCGACGGGTGCCTGTGGCCCGCGAAGCGCGGTGCATCAATATGTCCGCCGAGCCGCTGCCGCGCCGGCCGCTGCCGCCGCGCGGCGACGTGGTACTGGAGGCTGCCGGCCTGACACGGCGCTTCGGCGGGCTGGTGGCCAACGATGGCATCGGGCTCGCGGTGGAAGCCGGGCAGATCCTTGCCGTGATCGGACCCAACGGCGCGGGCAAGAGCACCCTGTTCAACCTGCTGTCGGGCATCGATACGCCGACGTCCGGATCCATACTGTTCCAGGGCGAGCCCATCGCGGGACGCGACGCGCGCCATATCGCCGCGCAGGGCATGAGCCGCACCTTCCAGCACGTGCGGCTGCTGCCGCGCATGAGCGTGCTGGACAACGTGGCATTGGGGGCGCACCTGCGCGGGACGCACGGCATCTGGGCATCGTCCTGGCGCGCCGATCGGCGCGAAGAAGCGAGGCTGCTGGCCGAAGCGGCAAGGCAACTCGAACGCGTGGGGCTGGGCGCGCACATGCATGATGAAGCCGGCGCGCTGCCGCTGGGCCGCCAGCGCATTCTGGAAGTGGCGCGCGCGCTGGCGGCGGACCCCTGCCTGCTGCTGCTGGACGAGCCGGCCGCCGGCCTGCGGCACCATGAAAAGCGCGAGCTGGCGGCCCTGCTGGCCAAGCTGCGCGCGGGCGGGATGGCCATTTTGCTGGTCGAACACGACATGGATTTCGTCATGTCGCTGGCCGATCGGGTCATCGTGATGGACTTCGGACAAAAAATTGCCGAGGGCACGCCCGCGGAGATCCAGCGCCATCCCGCAGTCATGGAAGCCTATTTGGGCGCCGTGGACTGAAAGCGGCGCCGGCTGGCGACCGGAACACAGCGCGGGCCGCCGCGGCGCGGTTTGCGGCACGCGCGCCGAAGTAAAATCCGGCCCATCCCCCGGCGCGCCGCGCCGACCCGCACCGAGACGTATGGACGCTGCCACGGTTCAACTGAACGACATCGCGCTTTTCGTAGAAGTGGCGCGCCGCAAGAGCTTCAGCCTGGCGGCGCGCGCACTGAACATCCCGACGTCCACCCTATCGCGCCGCATCAGCGAGCTGGAGCGCGCGGTCGGCATGCGGCTGCTGAACCGCAACACGCGGCGGCTGGACCTGACGGAGGCCGGGACGCAGTATTTCGAACGCTGCCAGGGGCTGGTGGACGAAGCCCGCTTCGCCCATGAACAACTGTTTTCGCGCTCGTCGCGCCCGGAAGGCAAACTGACCGTCTGCCTGCCCAACAGCCTGGCGATGCTGCTGATGCCCGAATCGCTGCACGCGTTCACCGACGAATACCCCGAAATCGAATGCGAGCTCGATTTGAGCCTGCGTTCGGCCGACCCGCACGCGGCCCCCTTCGATATCATGCTGCGCTTCGGCGAGCCGCCGCCGGCCGACGGCATGGAAGTCCGCGAACTGATGGCACTGAAGCGGCATCTGTACGCCTCGGATGACTACGTCGCCAGGTACGGCGAGCCCGAAACCCCGGCCGACCTGGCGCGTTTCGAATGCCTGCGCAGCGGCTCCAGCGAGTTCAGCTCCACCTGGATATTGAGCCGCGACGGCGTGGTCGAACGCGTCCCGGTGTACGGCCGCCTGATGGCGAACAACATGGGGCTGCTGAGCGATTTCGCCAGCATGGGACTGGGCATCGCGCCACTGCCGGTCTATGCGGCGACGCACGGGCGGATTTCGCGGGAGCACACGCTGCACCGCGTGCTCCCGGAATGGTCGGCCGCCCCGCTGCCCGTCTACGCGGTATTCCCCTCGCGCATCCTGCCGGCGAAAACGCGGGCCTTCATGGACTTCATCATTCCGCGGCTGACGCCGGCCAATGGGGATGGCGCATAAGCATGCGGACGCGGCCCGATGGCCGCCCGCCACTGGAGACGACGAAAAAAGCCGCCGGTCGATAAACCGGCGGCTTTTTTGGTACCGAAGGCGCCGCGAGGCGGCCCGCCGGCGATGCGGATCAGGCGCGCTTGATCTTTTCCAGCATCTTGAACACGCCCTTGGGCGAGTTCACGAACAGGCGCTTGAAAGCCTTGCCCAGGCAACGACGTTCCAGGGTGTTGCGACGCACGCGTTTGCGTTCAGCCATGACGAATCTCCAATCTACAGTCCGGGTTGCAATTTGCGCCCAGCGGGGATTCCGGTGGCGCCGAATTAGGGGAACCCGGCATTCTACCCGTTTTTGTCCCTATCCGCCCAACGTCAGCGGGTGCCGGCACCGCCTGGCAGGAAGGCCTCGACCTGTGCCGGCGTCGGCAGCGGTTGCACCGCCCCGTACCCCCGGGTGGACAGCGCGGCGGCGGCATTGGCATACCGGACCGCCGCGGCCCAGTCGTCACCCCGGGCGCGACGGGCAAGCAAGGTACCGGCGAAGCAGTCCCCGGCCCCGGTGGCGTCGACCGCCTCCACGGCCACGCCGGCGACGAGATGGCGGTTTCGTCCGTCATCCAGCACCGCGCCGTCGCGACCCATCTTCAGGATGACAATCCCGCTCGCGCCGGCATCGCGGATCCAGTCCAGCGTGGCAGCCGGATCGGTGTGCCCGGTCAAATGCCGCATGTCGTCCATGCTGGGCAGGAAGATATCGGCCATGCGCATTGCTTCGCGCAGGATGGCGCGCGCCCGGTCGACCGGCCACAGGCGCAGGCGCAGGTTGGAATCCAGGCAGACCTGGCCGCCGGACGCCCGCGCCCGCTCGATGGCGGCGAATACCGTATCGCAGGCATTGGCGCTGATGGCCATGCTGATGCCGGACACGTGCAGGAAGGCCGCGCGTTCCACCATGTCGTGCCGCAGGTCCTCCGGATGCATGCGGCTGGCGGCCGAGCCGTGCCGCATATAGCTGAACACATGGCCTTCCGGGCCATGCTGCACGAAGTACAGGCCGGTGTGCGCCTGCGGATCGATCATCACACCGCTGGTATCGACCTGCTCGTCGCGCCAAAGTTGCAGAAGCTGTTCGCCGAACGTGTCCGCGCCGACCCGGGTCAGGTAGGCGCAGCGGGCGCCCTGGCGCGCCGCCGCGATGATGGCGTTGGAGGTGTCGCCGCCGAACCCCTGCAGGAATTCGGGCTGGCCCGGGCGCGTCTGGTTGAATTCGATCAGGGGTTCGCCCAGGCCGACGATGTCGAAATCAGGCATGGGCAGCCTCGCGGATACGCAGGATCTGGGCAACCAGGGCGGCGGTGTCGCGGGCGGCGAATGCCGCCTTGTCGTACAGGTTGCTGCCGATGCCGACCAGCGAGGCGCCGGCCTTGAAGTAGTCGCCCATGTTTTCTTCCGTCACGCCGCCGGTGGGGCAGAAGTCCGTGTCCGGAAACACCGACTTCAGCGATGCCAGATGGCGGGGGCCGCCGGTCTCCGCGGGAAAGATCTTGACCAGGTCGGCCCCGGCGCGACGCGCCTGGATGACCTCGGAAGGGGTAAAAGCCCCCGGCAGGCACAAGGCCGACGCGGCATGCGCCAGCGGCACCATTTCGGGCACCAGTCCGGGGGACACCAGGAAATCGACACCGGCGACCAGGGCGTCGCGCGCCTGGGTTTCGGTCAGGACCGTACCCAGCCCGATCAGCAGGCGATCGCCGTGCTTGTCGCGCAGGGCCTTGACCAGGTCGATGACGCCCGGAATGGTCCACGTCAATTCCAGCGTGGTGCAGCCCGCCGCGATGGCGACTTCGGCGGCATAGGCAGCGGTGCCGGCATCCCCGTAGCGCAGCACGGGCACCACGCGGGCGGCCAGCAGGGCCTGGCGCTTGGCGGCGCGGGCATCTTGGGAGGGAGTCGTCGCGTTCATGGGTCCTCTCGGAAAAAGGCGCCGCCGGCAATGGCCGGCCAGGCGCTGAATCTGGCGTGCGCGGCATCGCGCAAACGCATAAGCGGTGCGATATAGCGCGACGATGCCGCGCCTTGCTGGCGAAATTGCAGCGTACTGACGCTGACGCAGGCCAAAGGCCTGCCCCCCTTGCCGGTGACGGCCACGCTGTAGCAAACGATGCCGCGCTCGTTCTCCTCGTCATCGACGGCATAGCCGCGCTGCCGGATGACCGCCAGTTCCCGGTGTAGCGCATCGCGATCGGTAAGGGTATTGGGCATGCGGGCGGCGAGTTCCAGCGCCGCCACCAGCGAGCCTGCCTCGCCTTCCGGCAACGCGGCCAGGTAGGCCTTGCCGGCGGCCGTGCAATGCAGCGCCAGGCGGCCGCCCACGCGCGAGGCCATGCGCACGGGACCCTGGCTTTCCAGCTTATCGATATAGATCATTTCCGTGCCGGCCGGCACGGCAAGGTGCACGGTTTCGCCTGTTTCGTCGCGCAGCGTCCGCAAATCGTCGGCCAGCGCGGCGCGCAGGTCCAATTCCGACCAGGCCCGGCTGGCCAGTTGCAGCAGGCGCGGACCGAGACCGTAGCGCGCAGTGCCGCCGGGACCGCTACCCTGGGCTTCCGCGATCAGGCCTTGCTGTGCCAGCGCCGCCACGATGCGGTAGACCGTACCGCGCGGGTAGCCGCAAGCGCGCACCAGGTCCGCCATGCCGACGGGGCCCGGGGCGTCGGCCACGGACTGCAATACCGCCATGAATTTGGAGAAGGCGGCGGTCCCCGCCACCTGGGATGAATTGTCCACAATGTGGTCACATATTCCACAATATAGACGGATTATTCCACAGCGAAGCCCGGCCGGCCAAGTGTCCGGCTATCGCCGGGCGCCTAATCCCCACCCGCCGCAAGGCATAGGCGGGCCCCTATTGACACCCAGGCTACGATACGAAAATGACATCCGAAATCCGCATCGTTGGCGCTCGCCAGAACAACCTGAAAAACCTGGACGTATCGTTCGCCACCGGCGAATTCGTCGTCGTAACCGGTGTATCCGGCTCGGGGAAGAGCTCCCTGGCCTTCGATACGCTCTATGCAGAAGGGCAACGCCGCTACGTCGAGACGTTCTCCCCTTACGCCCGTCAGTTCCTCGACCGCATGGACAAGCCGCAGGTCGACCGCATCGAAGGCATCCTGCCCGCGATCGCCATCGACCAGACCAACCCGGTGCGCAGCTCGCGCAGCACGGTCGGCACGATGACGGAGTTGAACGACCACCTGAAACTGCTGTTCGCGCGCGGCGCGCGGCTGTATTGCCGCGGCTGCGGCCTGCCGGTGCGGCGCGACACGGCCGATTCGATCTTCCGCTCGCTGCAGGAACGCACGGCCGGCGCGGACGACCGCCGCCTGGTGGTCACCTTCCCCATCAAGGTGCCGGCCAACTTCACCGAGGAAGAGGTCCGCGGCTTCCTGGAACAGCAGGGCTACACCCGCGTCCACGCCCAGCAGGGCGAGCCCGCATTGCCGGCGACGGTCGGCGACGGCGCGAAGAAAACGAAAACCAAGGCGGGCAAGGCCAAGGCGGGCGATACCGGCGTGCCGCAGCGCGTGCTGCACGTGGTGCAGGACCGCTTCCGCTTCGGATCGGTGGAACGCGACCGCGCGATGGAAGCGCTGGACACCGCCCTGCGCATGGGCGCCGGCCACCTGTCCGTGCATGTGCTGGACGACGACGGCAACGACGCGCAGGTCTGGAAATACAGCGATCGCCTGCACTGCGCCGATTGCGATATCGAATACACGGATCCGCTGCCCAGCTCTTTTTCTTTCAACTCGCCGCTGGGGGCCTGCGAGACCTGCCGCGGCTTCGGCCGCGTGATCGGCATCGACTTCGGCCTGGTGGTGCCCGACGAGAACAAGACGCTGCTGGAAGGCGCCATCAAGCCCTGGCAGACCGCCAGCTACAAGGAATGCCAGGACGATCTGCAGAAATACGCGCCCAAGGCGGGCGTGCCCCTGTCGGTTCCCTGGAAAAGCCTGACACCCGCGCAGCGCGACTGGATCCTGCACGGCGACCCGGATTTCAAGGGCGGCGGCCAGGCATGGAAAACGCAGTGGTATGGCGTGCAGCGCTTCTTCGCCTGGCTCGAAACCAAGGCCTACAAGATGCATGTGCGCGTGCTGCTGTCGAAGTACCGCAGCTACACGCCGTGTCCGGTTTGCCATGGATCGCGGTTGAAACCCGACGCCCTCCTGTGGCGCGTGGGCAGCAAGGCAGAGGCCGATGCCGTGCTCCCGCCCACCGAGGGCCGCTACCGGCGCTTCAAGCCCGTGCAGGCGAACTGGTCGGACGATTTGCTGAACCTGCTGGACGGGCTATCCATCCATGACCTGATGCTGCTGCCCATCGAACGGGTACGCATCTTCTTCGACCGCCTGACCTTCGCCGGCGTGCTGGATGCCGCGACCGATCTTCTGCTGACGGAAGTGCGCGCGCGCCTGAAGTTCCTCTGCGACGTCGGGCTGGGCTACCTGACGCTGGACCGGCAGAGCCGCACCCTGTCGGGCGGCGAGGTACAGCGCATCAACCTGACCACCGCGCTGGGCACCTCGCTGGTGAACACCTTGTTCGTGCTCGACGAGCCGTCGATCGGCCTGCATCCGCGCGACATGCATCGCGTGGTGGAGGTCATGCACCGGCTGCGCGATGCCGGCAATACGCTGGTGGTGGTGGAACACGACCCGCAGGTCATGGTGGCCGCCGACCGCGTCATCGATATCGGCCCGGGACCGGGCGAACGCGGCGGCCATATCGTATTCGACGGTACGCCGGCGCAGTTGCGCGAGGCGCGTACGCTGACCGGCGACTACCTGGGCGGCCGCCAGCGCGTGGAGGCGCCGCGTCCCATGCCGGTGGCGGCCAACACGCCGCGCCTGCTGCTCGAAGGCGTCAACGCGCACAACCTGAAAAACGTTTCCGTCGAAATCCCGCTGGGCCGGCTGGTCTGCGTCACCGGCGTCTCGGGATCGGGCAAGTCCACGCTGGTACAGGACGTCCTGTATCCCGCCCTGCTGAAACTCAAGGGCAGGCCTTCGGAGGCGCCCGGCGCCCATGCGCGCCTGCTGGGCTCGGAGCAGATCGCCGATGTGGTGCTGGTCGACCAGGCGCCCATCGGCAAGACGGCACGCTCCAACCCGGCCAGCTACGTCGGCGCCTTCGACGCAATCCGCAAACTGTTCGCGCAGGCGCCGCTGTCCAAGGAGCGCGCCTATACGGCCGGAATGTTCAGCTTCAACAGCGGCGAAGGGCGTTGCCCGACCTGCGGCGGCACCGGCTTCGAGCACGTCGAAATGCAGTTCCTCTCCGACGTTTACCTGCGCTGCCCGGACTGCGATGGCAAACGGTTCCGTGCCGAGGTGCTGCAGGTCCGCGTCGAGCACCTGGGCAAGAGCGCCTCGATCGACCAGGTGCTGGACATGACGGTCAGCGAGGCACTGGACTTCTTCAAGGGCTTGCGCGACGTACAGACCGGCCTGGCGCCGCTGGCCGACGTGGGCCTGGAATACGTGCGCCTGGGCCAGCCCGTGCCGACCCTGTCCGGCGGCGAAGCGCAGCGCCTGAAACTGGCGGGCCACCTGGCCGAGGCCGCCCGCAGCGGGATCTCGACGGCCAAGGTCGCCAAGAAAGGCAGCCTGTTCCTGTTCGACGAACCGACGACCGGCCTGCATTTCGATGACGTGGCGCGACTGATGCGCGCCTTCCGCCAGTTGCTGGCCGCCGGCCACACCCTGCTGGTCATCGAGCACAACCTGGATGTGATCCGTGCGGCCGACTGGCTGCTGGACCTGGGGCCGGAGGGCGGCGACGCCGGCGGCCTGCTGGTGGGCGTCGGCACACCGGCCGACCTGATGAAGAACCCCGCCTCGCACACCGGCGCGGCGCTGCGCGACTATGAAACGGCCATCGTGCCGGCGGCACGGCCCGGCTCCGCAGGCACGGCAGTGGCCGAACCCGCGCCCGTCTACGCCAACCGCGACGGCGGTACGCCGCTGCAGACGGCCGTACGCCGACGCGCCGCGCAAGCCATCGAGATCCGCAATGCGCGCGAGCACAACCTGAAGAACGTCAACGTGGAGATCCCGCGCGACAAATTCACGGTGATCACCGGTGTGTCGGGCTCGGGCAAATCGACGCTGGCCTTCGACATCCTGTTCAACGAAGGACAGCGCCGCTATCTGGAATCGCTGAACGCCTATGCCCGCGCCATCGTGCAGCCCGCGGGCAAGCCGGACGTCGACGCGATTTTCGGCATACCGCCGACGGTGGCCATCGCCCAGCGCACCAGCCGCGGCGGCCTGAAGTCCACCGTCGCCACGATGACGGAAATCCACCACTTTCTGCGCCTGCTCTATGTGAAGCTGGGGGTGCAGTATTCGCCCGACTACAACGTGCCGGTGGAACCGCAGACGCCCGAGCAGATCGTCGCGCGCATCATGCGCGACCGTGCGGGCCAGCACATCGGCATCCTGGCGCCGCTGGTCACCGCGCGCAAGGGCTACTACACCGACCTGGCGAAATGGGCGGGTGGCAAGGGCCACACGCACCTGCGCGTCGATGGCGAATTCACGCCGGTCAGTCCCTGGCCGCGCCTGGATCGCTACCGCGAACACACCATCGAACTGCCGGTCGCGGACGTACAGGTCGATCCCGCCAACGAAGCCGCCCTGCGCGACGCCGTCAAGCGGGCACTGGAGTACGGCCAAGGCGCGCTCAGCGTGCTGTGGCCGCTGGACAACCTGCGCGACAACCCCAATACCCCGCTGGAGCAGGCGCATTTCTCGACCAAGCGAACCTGCCCCATCAGCGGCGTCAGCTTCCCGGAGCTGGATCCGCGCATGTTCTCGTACAACTCCAAGCACGGCTGGTGTCCCACCTGCTATGGCGCCGGCGTGGTCATTCCCGAGTTCGACGAAGAGCAGACCGGCGAGGAAAGCTACTGGACCGACGGCGCCGGCGAGGCCCAGGTCTGCCCGACCTGCCATGGCCAGCGCCTGAACCGCGTTGCCCTGGCGGTGCGCTGGCGCGACCGCTCCATCGCGCAGCTGGCCGGCATGGCGGTCAGCGAAGCGCATACATTTTTCGAGGGCCTGGTGCTGCGCGGCCGCGAAGCGGAAATCGCGCGCGACATCCTGCAGGAAATCCGCAGCCGACTGAACTTCATGAAGGAAGTCGGGCTGGATTACCTGGCGCTGGACCGGTCCGCGCCGACGCTGTCCGGCGGCGAAGCGCAGCGCATCCGCCTGGCCGCGCAGCTCGGCTCCAACATGCAGGGCGTCTGCTATGTGCTGGACGAACCCACGATCGGCCTGCATCCGCGCGACAACCGCATCCTGCTCGATGCGCTGGGCAAGCTGGAAGGCAACGGCAATACGCTGGTGGTGGTCGAACACGACGACGACACCATCCGCCGCGCGGCCCACATCATCGACATCGGCCCCGGCGCCGGCGTGCGTGGCGGCCGTGTGGTCGCGCAGGGCACCGCGCAGGACCTGATGACGGCGCCCGAATCGGTGACCGGACGCTATCTGGCGCAGCCCCTGCGCCACCCCCTGCAAGGCCGGCGGGCCGTCGAGAAGGACACGCCCTTCATCGAAATCCGCAACGCGCACCTGCATAATCTGCACAACGTCAATGCGCGGCTGCCGATCGGCCGGCTCAGCGTGGTGACCGGCGTGTCCGGTTCGGGCAAGTCCACGCTGGCGCGCGAAGTCCTGCTCGACAACCTGCTGCACGCGGTATCGCAAGGCAAGGCGCCGGCCTGGAAGGGCTGCACCGGCATCGTCGGGTGGGAGGTACTGGACCGGGTGCTGGAAGTGGACCAGACCCCCATCGGCAAAACGCCGCGCTCCTGCCCCAGCACCTACATCGGCTTCTGGGACGAAGTACGCAAGCAGTTCGCCGACACGCGGGAAGCCCGCATGCGCGGGTGGACTCCGGCCCGCTTTTCCTTCAACACCGGCGACGGCCGCTGCCCGATCTGCGAAGGCCAGGGCATGCGCACCATCGAAATGAACTTCCTGCCCGATGTGAAGGTGCCCTGCGACGCCTGCAACGGCGCGCGCTTCAATGCCGATACGCTCTCCGTGCAGTTGCGCGGCAAGCATGCCGGCGAAGTCCTGTCCATGGAAGTGGACGACGCGCTCGCCTATTTCGAGGCGCACCCCAAGGTGCGGCGCCCGCTGCAACTCATGCAGGACGTCGGGCTGGGCTACCTGACGCTGGGCCAGCCTTCGCCGACACTGTCGGGCGGCGAGGCGCAACGCATCAAGCTGGTCACGGAACTGTCCAAGGCGCGCCTGACCGAAGGCGTCATTACCACGGGCCGCGCGTCGCGCGCGCCGCATACACTGTATGTGCTGGATGAACCCACCGTGGGTCTCTCCATGGCGGATGTGGAAAAGCTCATCCACGTGCTGCACCGCCTGGTGGAGGCCGGCAACACGGTGGTGGTGATCGAGCACAACCTGGACGTCATCGCCGAAGCCGACTGGTTGCTGGATCTCGGCCCCGAGGGCGGCACCGGCGGCGGCCAGCTGGTGGCGCAAGGATCGCCGGAGCACGTCATGTCCCTGCGCGACCGTTCCCACACCGGCCGGGTGCTGGCCGAGTTCCTGGAGCACCAGTAGAGGTCGACGATGTTTTGCCGTTTCGAAGACCGTCTCGCGGGACGGGCATTGCAGCTGGACGGCGCGCGCGACCGCATCGAGGCGCGCGCGCCGGAGCAGCTGCAGCCGGCGCTGGACGCCATCGAACGCGCGCGGGGACAAGGCCGGTGGATCGCGCTGATGCTGGATTTCGAGCTGGGAGAATGGCTGCTGCCGTCGCCCGCGGGCACGCTGCCGGACCCGGCCGTTCCGCGCGCACCGGCGCAACCGCTGCTGCGCGCGCTGGTGTTCGATGCCGCGCGCCATGAGGCACCCTGGCAGGCCGGCGCGGATGCGCCCGGCGGCATCGATGGCGTCAACCCGCGCCTGGACCGCGCGAGCTATCTGACGCGCATCCAGGCCATCCGTCAGGGCATCGCGGAGGGGGCCTTCTATCAGGTCAACTACACGATGCCGCTGGACATGCGCGTGCACGGCGACAGGCGCGCGCTCTATGCGCGCATCGCGCGGCGCAATCCGGTCGCGCACGCCGCCTACATCGAGGACGGCGACCGGACCGTCCTGTCGTTCTCCCCCGAACTTTTCGTGGCGCGGCGCGGCGACCTGCTGACCGCCCGTCCCATGAAGGGAACGGCGCCGCGCGATCCCGACCCCGTGCGCGACCAGGCCCTCGGCCAGGCCTTGCTCTCCAGCGAAAAGAACCGCGCCGAAAACCTGATGATCGTGGACCTGTTGCGCAACGACCTGGGCCGCATCGCGCAGCCCGGCAGCGTACGGGTGGAAGCCCTGTTCACGCTGGAACGCTACCCCACCGTATGGACCATGACCTCCACCGTCACCGCGCGGGCGCCGCGGGCGGGCCTGGGCGATGTCCTGCGTGCGCTATTCCCCTGCGGCTCGGTCACCGGCGCGCCGAAGATCGCCGCCCTGGCCCACCTGCGCCGGGCCGAGATCGGGCCGCGCGGGCTGTATTGCGGCAGCATAGGCTGGCTGGCTCCGGATGGCGATTTTTCCCTGAACGTAGCGATTCGCACGCTGGTCGTGGACGCGGAAGGCCGGGGAGTCTATGGTGTCGGCGGCGGCATCGTGCATGATTCCGATCCGGACTCGGAATGGCAGGAATGCCTGTGGAAGGCCCGCATACTCGAGCCGGAGCGCGTCCAGCCATGACACCCGTTAAAGCCATGTCTCCCACGCCACGCCCCGATCTGATCGAAACGATACGCGTCGACGAGAACGGCCATATGGTGCTGCTCGACCGGCACCTTGAGCGGCTGCGGACATCCTGCGCGGCCCTTGGACATGCCTGGGATGCCAGCCATGTCCGCGACAGCCTGCTGGCCGCCGCGCACGCCGCCGAGGGTCCCGGCCCCCACCGCTTGCGCCTGCTGCACCACGCCGACGGCACGCTCACCCTTCGTACCGCCCCCCTGCCCGACCTGCCCGCGCCACAGGGGGTGTGCCTGTGGACGACGCGCCTATCCTCGCGCGAGTCGCTGCTGCGGCACAAGACCACGCACCGCCCCTGGTACGACGCCATCACGGAATGGCTGGCGCGGCATCCGGACATCTTCGATGCCCTGTTCTGCAACGAGCGCGGCGAACTGTGCGAAGGCAGCCGCACCAATGTCTATCTGCAAATGGGCGGGATCTGGTTCACGCCCCCCATTGCCAGCGGCTGCCTGCCGGGCGTGCAGCGTGCCGCGCTGCTGGATGCCGGCCGGGTACAGGAACGCGTTCTTTACGAAGACGATGTGCCGCGCGCAAGCCGCATCCGCCTGTCCAACGCGCTGCGCGGGTGGATGGATGTGGAATTCCGCCTGGGGGCGAAGGCATAGGCGCAAGGCCGTCGGGGCCCCGCGGCGCCCGATGCCGCTGTTAGCGCCGTGCCAGCACCTGCCGCAGCGCCTGGTCCGCCGCCGCCATCCCCATCGTGGCGGTAATCGTGACCGACGAGCCATAACCGGCGCAGGACAGCCCTTGGGGGGCCAGGGGCTGCACCATGGCGCCGACATCGTCTTCGGCCTCCCCGCCGGCCGTCCACGCGGCGGGAAGAATCGCCGGCTGGTCGAACCACAAGGCCCGCACGTGCATCTTCGGTGTACGCGCGGGCGCCTTGCCCGCCTTGGGCGACGCTTTGGGGTAGCCGTGTTCGCGGCGCAGTTTGTTGCGCAGCTTGGCCAGCAAGGCGTCATTGCAAGCCTGCGATAGATCGCCCGCGCGCAGCGCCAGGGGATCGGTCTTGCCGCCGGCGCCGCCGCACACCAGCAAGGACAGGCCGCGCCGCCGAGCGTGCAGGATCATGGCGATCTTGGCGGCCGCCTGGTCGGTGCAGTCCACCACCGCGTCATAGTTGTCCGCCAGCAGCTCCCCGACATTGTCCGGCGTCACGAAATCGTCGATCTGCGTGACGGCGCATTCCGGATTGATGCCCGATACCCGTGCCGCCATCGCCGCCACCTTGGCCTGCCCCAGCGTATCGGTCAGGGCGTGGATCTGGCGATTGACGTTGGACTCGGCGATATGGTCCAGATCCACCAGGACGAGGGCGCCGACACCGCTGCGGGCCAACGCCTCGGCCGTCCACGAGCCGACGCCGCCCAGGCCGACCACGGCAATGCGGGCGGCGCGCAGGCGATCGGGTGCGCCGGGGCCATAAAGCCGCGCCAGGCCGCCGAAACGGCGCTCCGCGTCGATATCGCAAGCCAGGGAGTCGGTAGGTGCAGTCATGATGGACGGCATTTTCTCATGCCGCCGGCCTGCGCCCCTCGGGGGGCGAGGCTAGTGCATCTCCAGCTTGTATCCCACCCCGTAGATGGAGCGGATCAGGTCATGGCCGGGCAGGACCGCTTCGAACTTGCGGCGCAGATTCTTGATATGGCTGTCCACCGTGCGGTCGGTGACGACGCGGTGATCGGCGTATAGATGATTCAGCAGCGCGTCGCGCGACAGGATCTTGCCTTCGGCGGCGGCCAGTGCCTGCAGCAGGCGGAACTCCACCGGCGTCAGGGCCAGGGGCCTGCCGTCCAGCGTGGCGACATGATGTTCAGGGCGGATTTCCAGCAGCGACTGTGGGTGTCCGCCGTGGCCGTTGCCGCGCGCACGGCGCAGGATGGCCTTGACGCGCGCCACGACCTCGCGCGGGCTGAACGGCTTGCAGATGTAATCGTCGGCGCCCATCTCCAGGCCGATGAGCCGGTCGATTTCCTCCACCCGCGCGGTCACCATGATCACCGGCACGTCGCTGAAGGTGCGCAGTTCGCGGCAGACTTCCAGCCCGTCGCGGCCGGGAAGCATCAGGTCCAGGAGCACCAGCTCGGGTTTCATCTGGCGGATCGCCGTCAGCGCTTCGCGGCCATCGGCCAGCGATTCGGTTTCGTAGCGGGCGGCGCGCAGGTAATCGGTCAACAGCGCGGCCAGCTTGGGTTCGTCTTCTACGATCAGGATCATGGTGGCTCTCAGGACGCGGCTCCGTGGGCCGCGGGAAAAACAATACGGACACGCAAGCCGCCCAGTTCGGACGGCATCGCGTGGATGGTGCCGCGATGCGATTCGACGATACGCTGGCAGATCGCCAGGCCCAGGCCGGCGCCGCCGCTCTCGCGCGAGCGTGACGGGTCGACCCGGAACAGGCGGTCGAACAGGCGCGGCAGGAACTGCGCGGGCACGCCGGGCGCGGAATCCTGGCACTCCACCGCCACCGTGCCGCTCTCCGTCCGGACCGACACCCGCACCACGCCATCCGGGTCGGTATAGCGCAGGGTGTTCTCCAGCAGATTGCTCATCAGCTGGGTCAGCCGCTGCGCATCCCCTTCGATCACGCACGCCTGCGGACCGATGTCGGCTTCCACCCGCAGGCGCCGCGCGCCCAGACGTTCACGATAAGTCTCGACCGATTGTTCGGCAATGGCGGCCATGTCCACGGGCAGCATGCGGTACGACAGCGCCCCCACGTCGGCCAGCGAAAGCTCGTACAGATCGTCGATCAGCTTGCTCAACAACGAGACCTCCGACTGCAACGACGCCAGCGCATCGGGCGAAAAAGGCCGCACGCCGTCCTGCAATGCTTCCATCTCGCCGCGCAGGACCGCCAGCGGCGTGCGCAGTTCGTGCGAGATATCCGCGACCATCTCGCGCCGCAGGGCCTCGTTGCGTTCCAGCGTGTGGGCCAGCCGGTTGAAGTCCTGGCCCAGGCGGCCCAGTTCGTCGGCGGACGTCACGTTCACCCGGGTCGTGTAGTCGCCCGCCGATAGCCGGTGCGTCGCCCCGGCCAGACGGCGCACCGGCGCCAGGAAAATCCGCGCCAGGAAAATACTGACCGCGGCCGCCAAGAGCGCCGCCAGCAGGCCGATGACCCAGGTGGCTTCCGACTGCTCGCGCTGGAAACGCTGGTCGGCCTCGCTGGGCAGCCGGTTGGGGAACGGCGTCACCAGCCACCCGACCGTCATGCCGTCCACATCCACGGGGCGCCGGGGCGCCCCGGGCGGCGGCGCCGAATAGCCCGCGACCACGCGCATCTGGTTGTCCAGCAGGGTAAACGGCAGAGCCAGGAAATCGCGGCCCCGCGCCCAGTCCGGCTCGACGAAGTCCGGCGGCGGCGGGGGCGCAAGGTTGGGATCCACCTCGGACAGCCACTCCAGCACGCCGTGGGGCGGGGGATGCCGGCGGCCGGCCGGGTCGCCGGGAGGCACCGTCAGGATATGGGTCCACAGCGAGGGATTGCCCCGTAGCGCCTCCCAGCTGCCGCGCTCGCGGTACAGGTCGGCCAGGGATTGCCGCATGCGATCGACTCGCCGTAGTTCACGTTCCTTTACATACGAAAGGAAATGGCGTTCGAAGTTCCAGCGCACCGCGCTGCCCATGGCCAACGTCACCGCCAGGCTGGTGGCGAGGATGGCGAGAAAAAGTTTGAAGGTGATGCCTAATCTCATGGCGCACGGTGCATGGGCTAGAAAAGCCGCCCCCCTGATAGACAGGGAATTCCGGCGAATGTTACCCACAGCGGCGGGTAAATGGCCTGCCTTGCCCCACTGTTCCACAATGTTTACGCCTTGCCACACCGCCGGCGCGTCGCGTTTGCACATTGTTGCTTAAATGTTACTGCAGCCCTCCAGCGCCGCTCTGCTACCTCAGGCAGCTCGACATTGCACGGAGATAGGGACAGAATAGGACACATTCACCGTGTCCCAGTCCGAATCATCCCCCTCCATTGCGCCGATAGCCGCCTCCGCCTCCGGAGCGATATCGCTGTGCCTGATCAATATGCTGAATCACGTGGCATTGACGGGCGGACGTGTAACAGTTTCCCTCAGCGCACTCCACATCGGCCTCTCGACCCTGACAGTCGGCGCGCTTATCGCGGTTTTCGCAGTACTTCCCATGATTTTCTCGGTAAAAGCCGGGAGATGGGTGGATAGGGTAGGAATACGGCGCCCTATGTTCATCGGCACGGGGCTGCTGGCCGTGGGAACCCTGGTGCCAGCGGTCGCTTCGACGCGCATTTCGCTGCTGTTGGCGTCATGTTGCATCGGGATCGGGTTCATGTTGCACCAGGTCGCCTCGCAAAACGTACTGGGCGAGGTGCGCGCCAAGGACCGGCTGCGCAATTTCTCGTGGATGTCGGTAGCGTTGGCGGCCTCCGGATTCTGCGGTCCCCTGGTCGGGGGACTCGCCATCGACCATATGGGCAGCGACGCGGCCTTCGCCCTGCTCGCGGCCGGCCCCCTGGGGGCCGCGACCGGCCTCTACCGTCTGCGCCGGCATCTGCCACGCAAACGTCCTCGCGCGGGCGCGGATACCGGTACCGGCGGCCGCCGCGTGACCGAGCTGCTGGCGGTGCCGCCGCTGCGCCGCATTCTGCTGGTCAACACCATCCTGTCCGGCGCATGGGACAGCCACCTGTTCATCGTGCCCCTGTTCGGCGTGGCCATCGGCTTGTCCGCCACCACCATCGGGATCATTCTTGCTTCCTTCTCGGCGGCTACTTTCGTCATCCGGCTGGCATTGCCGCTGATCCAGCGCCGCGTGCGCTCCTGGACGCTGATTCGCGTCGCCATGGGGACGGCGGCGGCAGACTTCCTGATTTATCCGTTTTTCACCGATGTTGCGATCCTGATCAGCCTGTCTTTCACGCTGGGACTCGCGCTGGGCTCCAGCCAGCCCAGCATCCTGGCGCTGCTGCACCAGCATTCGCCGCCGGGGCGCGCCGCCGAGGCGGTGGGCCTGCGCATGGCGCTGATCAATGGATCGCAGGTCTCCCTGCCCCTGACGTTCGGCGCATTGGGCGCGGTCATCGGGATCGCGCCGCTGTTCTGGGCCTACGCCGTCATGCTGGCCGCCGCCGGCTGGTTGAACCGCGCGCCTCCAGCCGGGTCCGATAGAAATGGCTGATTCCAAGTCCATTCCCGCCCTGCCGCTGCCCGGGACGCCCGAAGCCGTCGCCGCGTCAGGACCCGCCGTGCCGTTCCGCCTGTGGACGCCGGAAGAGCGGCATGCTTCCATGGAAGAAGCGCTGACACACTGGCGTGCCGATGAAGATGTGTGGATCTACGGCTACGGCTCGCTGATCTGGCGGCCGGAATTCGATTACCTGGAACGCCGGCTGGCGACCCTGCACGGCTATCACCGCGCGCTCTGCCTGTGGTCGCGCGTCAACCGCGGCACCCCGGAATCCCCCGGCCTGGTATTCGCCCTGGATCGGGGCGGGTCCTGCCGGGGCGTGGTGTACCGCCTGCATGGGGCGCTGGTACCGAAATTCTTTCCGCTGCTCTGGGCGCGCGAGATGTCCACCGGCGCCTACCTGCCGCGCTGGCTGTCCTGCACGACGGACGAAGGCACTGTGCGCGCGCTGGTGTTCGTCATGGACCGCGCCAGCCCCGCCTATATCCCCGCCCTGCCCGAGGAAGAACTCCTGGCCATCGTGCGCCGCGCCAGCGGCCGCTATGGCCCCTGCATCGACTATGTCATGCAAACGGCGCAGGCGCTGACCGAGGCCGGCATCCACGACCGGCGCCTGGCCCGCGTCGCGCGCCTGCTGGCGGCGCGGCGCCATACGCTGCCGGAAGGATGATGCCCTGCCGCGCCAGGGGGATCCCGGCCGGCCGCCGGGCAAGGGCGGTAAACTGCCTGCTACTCCGCATTACGCCAGGCCGCCCGCGACGCTCGCCCCTGCAAGCGCGCGACGACGGATGACCATCTCCCGAGCCCCCGCCATGTCTCTCGCCGATCTGCGCCAAAGCTACGAAAAGAAAGTCTTGCTCGAAACCGACGCCGCCGCTTCGCCCTTCGACCAGTTCACCGCCTGGTTCGACGAGGCCCTGGCCGCCCAGGTCCCCGAACCCAACGCCATGACGCTGGCGACGGTGGATGACCGCGGCCGGCCGGCGGCACGCATCGTGCTGGTCAAGGGCGCCGACCCGCGCGGCTTCGTTTTCTATACCAATTACGAATCCCGCAAAGGGCGCGAACTCGCCGCCAATTCGCACGCCAGCCTGCTGTTCTTCTGGCAACCGCTGGAACGGCAGGTCCGCATCGAAGGCTCCATCGAAAAAACCTCGGCGGAAGAATCGGATGCCTATTTCCTCAGCCGGCCACTGGGCTCGCGCCTGGGCGCCTGGGCTTCCCACCAAAGCCAGCCTGTCAGCCGGGAGGCGCTGGAAGCTTCGCTGCGCGACTGCGAGCAGCGCTACGGCGACGCGCCGCCGCGCCCACCGCACTGGGGCGGCTACCGCCTGGTGCCGGACCGCTTCGAGTTCTGGCAGGGCCGGCCGTCGCGACTGCACGACAGGCTGGTATACGAGCCCAGCGGCGCCGGCGACGGCCCATCCTGGCGCATCGTCCGCCTGTCCCCCTGACCGCGGCCGCCGTTGCGGCCTCACCAGCAACCGCCCGGACCGCGGGTCCCGTTCCCCTACACGCCCCGCCGCCCAGCCTCCACGACGTACCGCGCATGTCCGCATCTTCACCTGACTTCGACGCCGCCTACTTCCGCACCGCGCTGGGCCGCTTCGCGACCGGCGTCACGGTGGTTACCGCCACCGGGCCCGACGGCAAGCCGCTGGGGCTGACCGTCAGCTCCTTCAACTCCGTCTCGCTGGAGCCGCCCCTGGTGCTGTGGAGCCTGTCGGCAAGTTCGCGGTCGCGGGACGCCTTCATGGGTTGCGAACGCTATGTGGTGAACGTACTGGGAGCGGACCAGCTGCACCTGGCGGAGCGCTTCGCGCGCGGCAGCGTGCTGGAGCGCTACGCGGGCATGCGGGAGACTTACGCGCCGGGCGGGACGCGCATGCTGGGCGATCACTGCGCCGCCTGGTTCGAGTGCTACAACCGCAGCCGCTATGAGGAAGGCGACCACATCATCATGGTGGGCCAGGTCGAACACTGCGGCCACAGCGGCGCCCTGCCGCTGGTCTACCATGCCGGCGGCTTCGACCTGACGCCGGACCCCGCGGCGGCGGAACGGGAATAGGTTGGCATGGCGACCGATATCGATTGCGTCGTCGTGGGCGCGGGAGTGGTGGGCCTGGCGATCGCGCGCGCCCTCGCCCTGTCGGGGCGCGAAGTGCTGGTCGCGGAAGCCGCGGAAGGCATAGGCACCGGGACCAGTTCTCGCAACTCGGAAGTGATCCACGCCGGCATCTACTATCCGGCCGGCAGCCTGAAGGCCGAACTGTGCGTGCGCGGCAAACGGATGCTGTATGCCTATTGCGCGGAGCGCGGCATTCCGCACCGCCGGTTGGGCAAGCTGATCGTCGCCACCGACGCCGCGCAAAGCGCCATGCTGGACGACATCGCGCGGCGCGCCCGGGCCAATGGCGTGGACGACCTGGAGCGCCTGTCCGGGACGCAGGCGATCGCCATGGAGCCCGCCCTGCAATGCACCGCCGCCCTGCTGTCGCCGTCGACCGGCATCGTCGACAGCCACGCGCTGATGCTGGCGCTGCAGGGTGACGCGGAAAACGCCGGCGCGCAATGCGTATTCCATACGCCGCTACTGTCCGGTGCCGTACGCCCGGAAGGCGGCTTCGACCTGCGTTTCGGTGGCCAGGACGCCATGACGCTGTCGTGCGCGACGCTGATCAATGCGGCCGGGCTGCACGCACCCACGCTCGCGCGGCGCGTGGAAGGCGTGCCGGCGGCCAGTATTCCGGCCGAATACCTGTGCAAGGGCAGTTATTTCACGCTGGCGGGGCGCGCACCGTTTTCCCGGCTGATCTACCCGGTACCGCAGCACGCGGGGCTTGGAGTGCACCTGACGCTGGATATGGGCGGCCAGGCGAAGTTCGGTCCCGACACGGAATGGATAAACGACGAGGACTACACACTCGATCCACGGCGCGCGGACGTATTCTACGAGGCGGTGCGCAGCTATTGGCCGGCCCTGCCCGACGGAGCGCTGGCGCCGGGCTACACGGGCATCCGTCCGAAGATCTCCGGGCCGCATGAACCCGCGGCCGACTTCGTCATCGCCGGACCCGGCCGGCATGGCGTGCGCGGGCTCGTCAATCTGTTCGGCATCGAATCGCCGGGCCTGACGTCCAGCCTGGCGATCGCCGAACACGTGCTGGCCGCGCTCCAGGGCTGAGCGCACCGATTTTCACAATAACCGGACCGCCCTTTCGAGGCATCTACCGATCATGCAGCACAACGACTACATCCTGACGCTTTCCTGCCCCGACCGCACAGGCATCGTCTATCGCGTCAGCGGCCTGCTGTTCGAACTGGGATGCAACATCCTGGATTCGCAGCAATTCGGCGACGACGAAACCGGACGCTTTTTCCTGCGCGTGCACTTCGACGTTCCGCCCGCCGTGGCGCCCGACGCGCTGCGCGCGCGCTTCGCCCCTCTTGCCGGCGAGCACGCGATGGACTGGCAGATCCACGACGCGCGCCGCAAGGCACGCCTGCTGATCATGGTCAGCCGCCAGGGGCACTGCCTGAACGACCTGTTGTTCCGCGTGCGCAGCGGCCACCTGCATGCCGAAGTCGCCGCCATCGTGTCGAATCACACCGACTACGCCGGCCTGGCGGCGTCCTACGACATCCCCTTCCATCACCTGCCGGTAACGCCGGAGACCAAGGCCGAACAGGAAAGCCAGGTCCTGCGGCTGGTGGACGAGCTGCATATCGACCTGGTGGTCCTGGCCCGCTATATGCAGATCCTGTCCGGCGATATGTGCCGCGCGCTGGCGGGCCGCGCCATCAATATCCACCACAGCTTCCTGCCCAGCTTCAAGGGCGCCCGACCCTACCACCAGGCGCACCAGCGCGGCGTGAAAATCATCGGCGCCACCGCGCATTACGTCACGCCCGACCTGGACGAGGGCCCGATCATCGAACAGGACATCGAACGCGTGGACCACACGATGTCCGCGCAGGATCTCACCCAGGTCGGCAGCGATGTGGAATCGCTGGTGCTGGCGCGCGCGGTGCGCGGCCACGTGGAACACCGCATCCTGCTGAACGGCAGCCGGACGGTGGTTTTCCGCTGACGGCGGGGCCTGCGGAGTCGCCAAATGACGGCGCGCCGGCTTGCCGCCGCGCCGTATGCGGGAGCCGCGGCGGATCAGTGCGACAGGATCTTCGACAGGAACTGCTGGGCGCGCGCCGGGCGGGCCTCCAGGTTGCCGAAGAACTCTTCCTTGTCGCAATCCTCGACGATAAGTCCGCCGACATCCATGAAGACGACGCGGTTGGCCACCTTGCGGGCAAAGCCCATTTCATGGGTGACCACCATCATGGTCATGCCCTCGCGCGCCAGGTCCACCATGACGTCCAGCACTTCGTTGACCATTTCCGGGTCCAGCGCGGACGTCGGCTCGTCGAACAGCATCGCAATGGGGTCCATCGACAGTGCGCGGGCGATCGCCACGCGCTGCTGCTGGCCCCCCGACAACTGCCCCGGGAATTTGTCCTTGTGCGCGCTCAGGCCGACGCGGTCCAGCAGCTTCAAACCGCGCGCCACGGCTTCGTCCTTGCTGCGGCCCAGCACCTTGACCTGGGCCAGCGCGAGGTTCTGCGTCACGGACAAATGCGGGAACAGCTCGAAGTGCTGGAACACCATGCCCACGCGCGATCGCAGCTTCGGCAGATCCGTCTTCGGCGATCCCACCGACGTACCGTCCACGATGATTTCGCCCTTCTGGAAGGGCTCCAGGCCGTTGACCGTCTTGATCAGCGTGGATTTTCCGGAGCCGGACGGCCCGCATACCACCACGACTTCGCCCTTGGCGACCGTGGTCGTGCAATCCGTCAGCACCTGGAAATCGCCGTACCACTTGCTGACATTCTTGATTTCTATCATTGCCATTCATAAACCCCGGAAGTGGCCGCGCGTCAGCGCACAATTGCCATGCGTGTCTGCATCCGCTTGACCACGCGCGACAGCGTGAAGCAGATGACGAAGTACACGGCGGCCGCGAACAAATACATTTCCACCAGGCGGCCGTCGCGCTGCGCGATCTTGGAGGCGGCGCCCATGAAGTCCGTCAGGGACAGCACATAGACCAGCGACGTGTCCTGGAACAGCACGATGGTCTGGGTCAGAAGTACGGGCATCATATTGCGGAAGGCCTGCGGCAGGATGATGTGCCCCATGACCTGGAAGTACCGCAGCCCCAGCGCCTGTCCGGCCGCGATCTGCCCGCGCGGGATGGACTGGATGCCCGCCCGCATGATCTCGCAGTAGTAGGCTGCCTCGAAGAGCGTGAAGGTAATCAGCGCGGAGGTAAAGCCCCCCACCGCCAGCGGCCTGTCGGACCCGGTCAGCCAGGCGCCGATGTAAGGCACCAGGAAGTAGAACCAGAAGATCACCAGCAGCAGCGGCAAGGCGCGCAGGCCGTTGACGTATATCGTGCCGATCCAATTGAAAAAGCGGTTACTGGACAACCGCATCATCGCCAGGAGGGTGCCGAGGACCAGGCCGCCGATCGCCGAGAGGAGGGTGAGCTTCAGCGTGAAGACCATCCCGTCGCGAAACAGGTACGGCAGCGAACGCATGATGACGTCGAAATCGAATCCATTATTCATCGCGTTCCCCTCAATGGCCGCCGGTGCCGCTGGACTTGGAGCCGACGAAGCCCGGCACCGAGACGCGGCGTTCCAGGGCGCGCGCGCCCAGCTGCACGACCATGTTCAGCGCGAAATACAGCAGCGTCGCGCCGGCGAAGGCCTCGAACACCTGGAAGCTGAATTCCTGCATGGAGCGCGCCGCGCCCGTCAGTTCCAGCAGCCCGATGGTGAAAGCGATCGACGTGTTCTTGATCAGATTGAGAAATTCGGACGTCATGGGCGGCAGGATGATGCGATAGGCCATCGGCAACAGCACATAACGGTACACCTGCGCCGGACGCAGGCCCATGGCCGTCCCCGCCATGCGCTGGCCGCGCGGCAGCGACCCTATGCCGGAGCGGACCTGTTCGGCTACCCGCGAGGACGTGAAGAATCCCAGGCACAGCACGGCCGGCCAGAACATGCCCCAGGGGGGCGGCATTTGCTTGATGGCATCGCCCAGCGATGTCGGCACGAGCTCGGGTATCACGAAATACCAGATGAACATCTGGACGAGCAGCGGTATGTTGCGGAAGAGCTCCACATAACATGTGCCGATGCGCTGTGCGAGCTTGCTTTCCGTGGTGCGCATCACGCCGATCACGGAACCCAGGGAGAAGGCCAGTATCCATGCCAGCAGCGCAGTCGAGACTGTCCAGCCCAGTCCACGCAGCAGCGCGTCCAGATAGGTACCGGAGCCATCGGGCGACATCTCGAAGAAGATGGACCAGTTCCAGTTGTAATGCATGTGTGATCCTGCGGAAAAACCACGCCGGCGCTGATGCGCCGGCGCAGGGAAATCAGGGTGGGCGGCACCTTGCCGCCCACGCCGCTCATCGAAAGTGCACGATGATTATTGCTTGTACACCGCCGGATCGCCCGAATCCGTCGGATTGGCCAGCACCTTCTTCAGGGCCGGGCTCATCGGCAGATCCAGGTTGACGTTCTTGGGCGGGATGGGCGACAGGAACCACTTCTTGTACAGCTTGTCGACCGTGCCATTCTTGATCATCGCAACGACCGCATCGTCGACGACTTTCTTGAAGGCCGGATCGTCCTTGGGCTCCATCACGGCATACGGCTCGACCGAATAGGCCTGCTGGCTGATCATCCACTCCTTGGGATTGCGCGAGGTGGCGACCAGGCCGGCCAGCAGCACGTCATCCATGAAGAACGCCGCGGCGCGGCCGTTTTCGACGGTCAGGAAGGCTTCGGCGTGATCCTTCGCGGGAATGATGTTCATGCCGAGCGGGGACACTTTCTTGCCGTCCAGGTAGGAGGCCTGGCCGCCATTGGCTTCGGTCAGCCACTTGATGTTGCTGGTGCCCGCGGTGGAAATCACGGTCTTGCCCTTCAGGTCTTCCAGCGTCTTGAAGTTGGAGGACTTCTTGGCGACGAAGCGGTTGGCCGTCACGAACGTCGTGGGGGCGAAGCTGACCTGCTTCTGGCGCTCCAGGTTGTTGGTGGTCGAACCGCATTCGATATCGACGGTACCGTTGGCGATCAGCGGGATACGCGTGGACGAGGTGACGGGTACCAGTTGCACGTTCAACTTCTTGCCGACGCTTTTGCCCACGGCGTCGACAATGCCGTGGCAGATGTCCATGGAATAGCCGATCGGCTTCTGGTTATCGTCCAGATAGGAAAACGGCAGCGAAGCGTCGCGGAACCCCACCTTGATCGTGCCCGAGGACTTGATGTCGTCCAGACGGCCGGCCTGGGCGGAAAGGGACGTGAGCGTGGTGGCAGCAGCGACAGCAGCAAAAAGCAGCGTTTTTTTCATGAAGATATTCCCATGGTCAGGAGAAACACTCGAACCGCACGGGTAATGCGGTCCGAGACTAGCCGGGTATTGTTTCAGAAATCTCCTCAGAAACAATCGGTATTACCCCTCTGACGAAAATCAAAAGAGGCCACACAGCTTAACGTGCGCGCCGTTTGTGCCGGCAACGGTTGTCCCGGGCGGCGGCTTTCGCACCGCTGTTCCGGACGAAGCGTCCGCCTCAGTCCCCGGCCACGCCCTGCAACCATGCCTGGAATACGCGTGGCGCATCCGCCCGGTGGCCACGGTCCGGGTAGCTGAAGTAGTAGCCCTGGGGAACGGGCAACACCGCCGGGGTCGGCATGACGACCGCGCCGGCGTCCAGCGCTTCCTGCGCCAGGAAACGCGGCACCAGGCCCACCCCCAGGCCCGCCTGCGCCGCCGCCAGGACCATGGAAAACAGCTCATAGCGCGGGCCGCCGGCGGCTTGCGGACCGAACAGGAAGCGGTTTTCCGCATACCACAGGCGCCAGGCGTCCGGCCGCGAATTCAGGTGCAGGTGGGGCATGCCCGCCAGGGGACCGGCGCCCTGTTCCAGGCTGGCCTGCGCCAGCGCCGGCGCGCACACGGGAATCAGCTCGCGTTCGCGAAACAGCAATACGCCCCGTGTACCGGGCCAGATGTGGTCGCCGTGATACAGCGCGCCGTCGAAGGGCTGGTCCTTGAACTGGAAAGGCAGCGTGCGCACCGAAAGACTGACCGTGATGTCGGGATGCATCCGGTTGAAATCGGCCAGGCGCGGAATCAGCCAGGTCGTGGCCAGGGTGGGCACCACGGCGATGTGCAGGCTGCGGCCCATGCCGGTGCGGCTGACCAGGCCGAAGGTGTCCTTTTCGATCTGGTCGAGGTGATGGCGGATGCGGCCGGCATATTCGGCGCCGTGATCCGTCAGGGCGATGCGCCGCCGCACCCGGGTAAACAGCTGCACACCCAGCCGTGCCTCCAGGCTGGCCACCTGGCGATAGACGGCGCTGTGGGTCAGCGAAAGCTCTTCGGCTGCCCGTGAAAACGTACCGAGCCGCGCCGTGGCTTCGAAGGCCTGCAGGGCGCTCAAGTTGGGAATGCCTTTTCTCATGGATGCACGCAGCGCTGGATGGCGGGAGTCGCCGGGCTCGCGTCGTGCGATTTTATCAATGACTTTGTGCGTTCCACGAAAAATGGAACCGGCAGCGGCTGGACGGCCACTTCCGTCTTTCCGCTCGCCGACCCGCGGGCAACGCGCCGGCGGCGGAGCTCCGCGCGCGTCGCCGCCGGCGCGCAAATTAAGGATTTATACTGATATAAAGCTTTACATTTACTCCGCTTTTGACCCCGCCCCCCTGAAAAACCAACGCGCATGAACAAGCTCACCCGTCTTTCCCGCGTCTTCCTGTCGCTCGCCGCCGCAGCACTGCTGCTGGCCGGCTGTGCCTCCCGCCAGTACACGAATGTCGCCGACGCGATGGTCCCGATGGCGCCTGGGGAAGGCCGCATTGTCCTGTATACGCCCACCACGGACGTCAGCCTGGGCGCGAACGCCCAACCGCGCGTACGCATCAACAACCGCCTGGTAGGACGCGCGAAACCGGGCGGCTTCTTCTACGTGAATCGCGCGGCGGGTACGTATACCGTGCTGGCACACCGCGGCGCCCCTCTGACCTTCACCTTGGAAGCGGGACAGACGCAGTACATCCGCTTCGTACCGGATGGCCTGATTTCGACCAATTCCGGCGATGCCGGCGCCAAGTTCCTGCGGCCCGAGCTTAGTCCGTCGCCCACGCAAGCGCAGGCCGAATTGCAAAGCATGCGATTCTGGGGCGCGTCCTCGCGTACCCGGAATGAAGAGGGTATGGCCCGCAACGGCACCGCCATGCAATAGGCAACGGCCCGGCCTGCACCGGCCGTAACCTCTGGAAATACTTGGGCAGGATCCCTATACTCCGCGCTTTGCGCTGAGAGGTCTCCATGCCCACCCTGTTTTCCCCAGGCAGGACCCGCGCGCCGCTGCGCGCGCTGGCGTTCTGTATCGCCACCCTGACCCTTGCCGGCTGCATGTCCATCGTCATGCGGCCCGCCACGCTGGCCCCCGCCCCCGGCGGCGCGGACGGCAGGCCGCTGCAACTGGCCCGCCCGGTCTCGGCGGTATTGACCAACGACGTCGCCGTGACGCTACCCGGCAATTCCCAATGGGCCCTGGCCGGCTCGATTCCGCAGGGCCAGGTCTACCGGAGGGTGGGGGGCACCCTGATGATCGATGCGAAGCGCGTGCGCGAAGCCTATCTCGTCGTATCGGGCGACAAGCTGGCCGGCTTCTACTTCCCCGGCGAAGCGTCGTTCACGCCGCTTTCCTATACCCCACCCTTGAAACTGGAGCAGCCCCAATGAACATCAGCGCCGGCCGGCTGACGGCCTGGACCATCGGACTATGCGCCGCCCTGCTTCTGGCCGGATGCGGGGGCCCCCGCTATGCAAGCATGGCGCCGGCCTTGCCAGCCCTGCCGCCCGGCACGGGCCGCATCGTCCTCTACAACCCCATGGAAGGCACGGGCTCCGGCCCGTCGGGACAGCCCAAAATCCGCATCAACAAGCAGGTGGTGGGACGCTCGAAGCCGGGCAGCTTCTTTTTTGTCGACGAACCGGCGGGCAGCTACATCGTCACCGACAAACTCTGGACCGACGATGGCCTGAGCTTCATGCTCAATCCGGGTGAAACCCGCTATGTGCGCTTTTCGGCCGCCAGCCTGGGCAGCACCGGCATCAGCAAGCTGAGCATCGAGCTGGTCGATTCCCCCAGCGAAGCCGAACGGGAACTGCTGCCCCTGCGCTACGCCGGCGCGACGCCGGCCGTGCAAGCGCAGGCCATGCCGGCGCGATAGCCTGCTTCCCGCCCCGGACCGCGCTGCACCGCACCATCGGGTGCCGGCTGCCGCCGGGGCGGGCGGAACGTGCCCAGGCCGCACTTCATTGTGCGTTTTTATCAATTGCCCTGTGCGCGTTTGGAACATTATTCTCACGGATTACCCTAGCTCGACTCCGTGAAAGGTTCCATGCAGACTCCGCAGCCTCCCCGCCTGGGCGGACACATCCTTGTCGATCAACTCGCCGCCCATGGCGTCAAGCACGTCTTCTGCGTCCCTGGCGAAAGCTACCTGGCCGTCCTGGACGGCCTGCACGACGCGAACATCCCCGTCACCGTATGTCGCCAGGAGGGCGGCGCGGCCATGATGGCCGATGCCCATGGCAAGCTCACCGGCGAACCCGGCATCTGCATGGTCACCCGTGGCCCCGGCGCGTCCAACGCGCTGGCCGGCATCCACATCGCCATGCAGGACTCGACGCCGCTGATCCTGTTCGTCGGCCAGATCGAACGCGGCATGCGCGAACGCGAAGCCTTCCAGGAAATGGACTACCGCGCCGTCTTCGGCACCCAGGCCAAATGGGTTACCGAGATCGACCAGGTCGAACGCATCCCTGAACTGGTGTCGCGCGCCTTTCACATCGCGACGTCGGGCCGGCCCGGTCCCGTGGTCATCGCCCTGCCCGAGGACATGCTGGTCGAGACGGCCGAAGTCGCCGACGCGCCGCATTACGAAGTCATCGACAGCACGCCGGCGCCCAGGCAACTGGCCGAACTGGAAACGCTGCTGAAGTCGGCGCGCGCGCCCATCGCTATCCTGGGCGGCGCGCGCTGGGATGCCGATGCGGTACAGCGCTTCGCCGATTTCGCGACGCGCTTCCAACTGCCGGTGGCCGTCTCTTTCCGGCGGCAGATGCTGTTCCCGGCCGACCACCCCTGCTTCGCCGGCGACGTCGGCATCGGCTTGAACCCGGCACTGCTCAAGCGCGTGCAGGACGCGGACCTGGTGCTGCTGGTCGGCGGCCGCATGTCGGAAATGCCCAGTCAGTCCTATACGCTGTTCGACATCCCCGTGCCCAAACAGAAACTGGTGCATGTCCATCCCGACAGCGGCGAATTGAACCGCGTGTATCGCGCGACGCTGGCGATCAATGCGTCGCCGATCGCCTTCACCCAGGCGCTGGCGAACCTGAGCCCCGCCGGCGCGACGCCCGGCTGGCCGCAAGACGTGCAGGCGGCGCACGCGTCGTATCTGTCGTGGAGCGACCCCGCCTCCATCAAGACCCCGGGTGCGCTGCAGATGGGCGCCGTGATGCAAACCCTGCGCGAAACGCTTCCGGACGACGCCATCATGACCAATGGCGCGGGCAACTATGCCACCTGGCTGCATCGCTTCCACCGTTTCCACCGCTACGGCACGCAACTGGCGCCCACGTCGGGATCGATGGGCTACGGCCTGCCGGCCGCCGTCGGCGCAAAACGCGTCTATCCGGATCGCACCGTGGTCTGCCTGGCGGGCGACGGCTGCTTCATGATGCACGGCCAGGAATTTGCGACGGCCGTGCAATACGACCTGCCCATTCTGGTGCTGATCGTCGACAACGGCATGTACGGCACCATCCGCATGCACCAGGAAAAGCATTATCCCGGCCGCATCTCCGCGACGGCATTGCGCAATCCGGATTTCGCGGCGTATGCCCGCGCGTTCGGGGGCCACGGCGAACGCGTCGAGTCCACGGAAGAATTCGCGCCCGCGTTGCGGCGCGCGCTGGACAGCGGCAAGCCGGCCATCGTGCATTGCCTGATCGACCCCGAGGTCATCACGCCGACCACGACGCTGGAAAAGATCCGCGACGCGGCATTGAAGGCCAAGCCCTAATACGATTTGAACCCGCGAGACCAGGAGTTTTCGATGTCATCCAATCCCTCTTTCCACTGGCAGGACCCCTTGCTGCTCGACAGCCAGCTCAGCGACGAGGAGCGCATGGTGCGCGACGCCGCGGCGGCCTACGCGCAGGACAAGCTGGCCCCGCGCGTGCTGGAAGCCTTCCGGCATGAAAAAACCGACCCCGCCATCTTCCGCGAAATGGGCGAGCTGGGCCTGCTGGGGCCCACCATCCCCACCGAGTACGGCGGCGCGGGCATGAACTATGTCTGCTACGGCCTGATCGCCCGCGAAGTGGAACGCATCGACTCCGGCTACCGCTCGATGATGAGCGTGCAGTCGTCGCTGGTGATGGTGCCGATCAATGAATTCGGCAGCGAGGAACAAAAGCAAAAATACCTGCCGAAGCTGGCCAGCGGAGAATGGATAGGCTGCTTCGGCCTGACCGAACCGAACCACGGCTCGGATCCCGGCAGCATGGAAACCCGCGCGGTCCTGACCGGCAGCGGCTACAAGCTGACCGGCAGCAAGATGTGGATCACCAATTCGCCGATCGCCGACGTGTTCGTCGTCTGGGCCAAGTGCGTCGGTGGCGACCACGACGGCAAGATCCGCGGCTTCATCCTGGAAAAAGGCATGAAGGGCCTGTCGGCGCCCGCCATCCATGGCAAGGTCGGATTGCGCGCATCCATCACCGGCGAAGTCGTCATGGACGAAGTCGAAATCCCCGCCTCGCAGATGCTGCCCAATGTCAGCGGGCTCAAGGGGCCGTTCACCTGCCTGAATTCCGCGCGCTACGGCATCGCCTGGGGCGCGCTGGGCGCGGCGGAGTTCTGCTGGCACACCGCGCGCCAGTACACCATGGATCGCAAGCAGTTCGGCCGCCCGCTGGCGGCCAACCAGCTCATCCAGAAAAAACTGGCGGACATGCAGACCGAAATCACGCTGGGCCTGCAAGGCTGCCTGCGCCTGGGACGCATGAAGGACGAAGGCACGGCGGCCGTGGAAATCACGTCCCTGATGAAGCGCAACTCCTGCGGCAAGTCGCTGGACGTGGCGCGCATGGCACGCGACATGATGGGCGGCAACGGCATTTCCGACGAGTTCGGCGTGGCGCGCCACCTGGTCAATCTGGAAGTCGTCAACACCTACGAAGGCACGCACGACGTGCACGCCTTGATCCTGGGCCGGGCGCAGACCGGCATCCAGGCATTCTGCTAAGCCAGCATACGCGCGCGTCCGTTGCCACCGGCAGGCATATCGGCGGGGCACAAAACGGAGCGCGCCGTTTTCCGATCAGCTGAACGTCACGGGGACCCACGACGACCCCGTGGACTCATCGTATTCGGTCTCCGATTCCAGCGCGAACAGTTTGACCTTGTAGCTAACGTTCCGGTTGCACTCGACAGCCATCAGGCATGACACGGCCTTGGGATCGTGGATCCTGAAGAAACGGTTGCCGCCCGTCCACCACAGCTCTGCGTAGAATCCGGGACTATTGTCGTAGGTATAACGGTCCCAGACGATGTGAAGATATCCGGCGGACGCGTACTCCGCGCTCAACAGATTGATCGTGTTTGCCATGATGATGACCCCGAGGGAGAAAGAATCGACTGCGAAGGTGCGGATGAAAGGGCCGCCACCGGAGTGTCATTTCGACCGGGGCGCCTTCCCGCGAGCCAGCAGGCCCTGGACGTTGTTGTCGCCCACCAGGACAGAGCCCGCGTAGAAGACCGCGTCATAAGGGTTGGCCATGCCTTCCCCGCCAAGCACGACGTTATAGACCTTCTCCACCTTGCCGCTGTGCGGCTTCACCTGGACGAGCCGAGCCTCGCCACCGTCATCCGTATAGACGGTATCTCCCACCTTGAGGTCCTTGGCCGCCAACATGCCCCGCCCCGTCTTGACTGGGTGCTCGCTCGTCATGCTGACACGATGTTTCCGGTCGTCCATCAGTTCGATGATTTCGGAATCCGTGCCGGTCAGCAGATTGTCGACCTGTAGTATCCGCCCCGATTGACTCAGCACTTTGTCGCCGCGCTGCAAATCCTCGATTTTCTTGCGCCGCCGGCCGTCCGCCATCGTGATTTCAGTGCCGGCGACGATGCAGCCATACTGGACCTGCACCATGGGCACGGCGACGATGGTTCCGCAATTGATGCTTCCGACGATATTGGGATCAACGAAGCACTGACTGAGCATCTGCGGATCGTTGGTAAACGTGACCTGTGCGGTCCCGTTGTATGTGCCTTTAGAGGTGGCCGTACCAACGGTCATCATCATCGTGAAGATGTAATTCTGGCCACTCCGGTAGCACACCGGCCCGAAGTCTGCATAAGGATACGTGTTCGTACCGTTATAAGCCCAGATAACACCTCTATATCCGGAACCGTAGCCCTTCGCGTGATCCCAGAACCCCTTGGAGATCGCCGGCGGCACACAAACGCCGCCAGTCGCGTACTCGCCATCGCCGCCATCGCTGATCGTCATGTCGACCATCCAGTCCTTCCCGCTGGGATCAAGCTTGAACTTATCGTCCTTGTCGCGGTAGAGCTGATATGAACTATTCGTCTGGACAATCCCTTGGACCGGAAACGTGACTTTCAAATCTTCATTGGCCACATTCGGTTGCGTGGGCCCATAGTCGCACAGCGACGGCCAGCCTGGCGTCGGGTTGGACCGATTCAAGCAGACGATCACCGCGGGAGACTGCTCCGAGGTCTTCTGGTGCGAGGGGTCCGACATCGTGCGCTGCGCCCATACCGTCGACGCGCCATTCTGTTTCTTGGTGCATGTGGCCATCGGCATGATAGGTTCGCCATTGACCGTACCCTGCAACGTGGCATACGCCGACACATCCCCACGGTCAGGATTATTCGCGGGGGTGGCGCTCTGGGTACCGCTCAGGATATTGGTCACTCCCCCATCGCGAATCTCGCCATTTTGCCAACCCACGACGTTCATCAGGCTGTCGTAAAGCAACAAGGAGTCCTGGACAATCGTGGTCCTGGCTGCAGCGTTCCCGTCCGAGGCGTTACTGGTGCCAGCCCCTTTTTCATAGTACAGAGACGAATACATGACCGCCCGCGTCTTGGTCCAGTCGGACGTGCCGGTAACGCCGAGCACCGAGAAATAATCCTTCGGCAGCACTACCAGAGATTGCCCTGGAGTCAGATTCTTCTTCGCCGCCAGCGCTTTGGACTTTTCCATCATCCTGTCTTGCAAACGCGGCAAGGGTTTGCCTTGGGCGCGAAGTTGCAACTGGGCGGCTTTGGCCTGCTCGATCTGGGCATAGACCCACGGCTTGGCCCCCGATTCGCGCATCAAGGCCCGATAGCCCAATTCGTTCGACGGTTTGGTGAGGTCGATAGCCGTCACCTCGTCCGGATTGCAGTCCGTATCCTCCAGCATTTGACGCAGCGCGGCCAGCTCTTCCTTACTGTACTTGGGCGCCGCCTGCACGCCTGTCGCCGATGCCGCACGACTATCGACCGCGTGCAGTCCAACCCATGCCACAAGAAGCAGTATCAGGGCGCAAAGACCCGCGGAGCGGACGAATCGCGTCGGCATTTTTTCTCTCCTTTCGTCATCCTTCCATGCGGCATGCCGGCGGCCGAACGGTCGCTGCGGCGACCGCCGGATCCACGCGCAAGGCCGGCGACCGTATCGCCCATCCCGGCATGAGCGCCGGTTGGAGGTCACATTGCCGATGGTAGGGGTAGCGAGAGATCGGGATGTTTAGGAATCGACAATCGGTTTTGAGTTTCTGTCCTATCTGCGACGGCGGGACGATAGGCTGATGTGCCGGCCCGAGGACCGTCCCTGCAGAGCGTCGCCGCACGCGCCGTGAATCGCGATAGGGCCTGGCGGGTGCGAGATGTCCCGGCGGGCGGGCATGCGAAGGATCCAGCCAGCAAAGCAAAACAAGTCGCCTTGATTGCAAAGGAAGGCCCGTCCCGTCTTCGCTAGCATCGACAGCACGATTCCCACTTCACCCCGTACACCACAGGTCGAACATGGACAGCAACAAGCCGCGCGGCACCGCGACCCGGGTCCTGATCGCGAGTACCGACGTGCACGAGACCGCGACACTGACCCGCGACTTACAGGCGCTTTCGTTCAAGGTCGACAGCACCACCAACGGCGATGAGGCCTATGGCCGGAGCATCGGCCGATTCAGGCCGATGCTGGTTTTGATGGACGTTTTACTGGAAGGCCTGGATGGCATGGCCACGTGCCGGCTGTTGCGCGACACCGCGGCCACCGCCCATATCCCCGTCATGCTGTTCGGCACGTCGACAGCGCTCGAACAACGCCTGGCGGCGTTCAGGGCGGGGGCGATCGACTATCTTGGCCGGCCTTGCGACCGCGCTGAGGTGCTGGCGCGCATCCAGGCACACCTGGCGCGCGACGCGCAAGGCGGCACGCACCAACCACGGGATCTTCAGGAAGAACCTTCGGAGGACGAACTGCTCGTCCAGATGACGATGTGGTACCTGAACGAGCGCATGACGCTGCCGCCGTCGACCAAACAGCTGGCCCAGCGCATGGGAGTCAGTGAACGCCGCCTGTCGCGTGCGTTCCACCTGGCCTACGGCAAAAATCCCCGCGCCACGCTTCTCGACGCCCGGCTCACCAAAGCCCGACAGTTGCTGGCCGAGAACCGGCTCTCTATCGCGCAGATCGCGGGCTTCCTGGGCTACTCCAACACCGCGGGGTTTTCCACCGCGTTTCGCCAACGCTGGGGGCAAAGCCCCATCGCCACCCGATCCAAGGCCGCGGGGCTTGCGAGCGATCCACGGCGCGTGGCGCTGCGCCGGGCGCCGTGGGCGACATGAACGCGGGTGTCAGAACAAGTACTTGATACCGACGGTGGCGCTGACGCCGGAGGTCCCGCTGTTGCCGATCCGCTGCTGGCCATCCAGTTCGCCGTACAGGGACAGCTTGGGCGTGATCATGCCGGTCGCGCCTACGCCTACCTGCACCGCGCTGCCGGACTGCCCCACCTCGAACGACGTCCCGCTCAATTTCGCATCGGGGGTATCGTTCCAGGTATGCAGCAGGCTGACCCTGGCGTAAGGGGTCCATGAGGTCGTCGAATTGATCGGCTTGGCCACCCTTACACCGATCCGGCCGGTCCAGGCATGGCTCGTGCCGAGCCCGACATCGATGCCGTCGGAGTCGGTACTGCTCTTGAAGTCCAGCGACTGGCGCATGATCTGGACCTGCGGTTCCCATTCATAGCCGTTGGCCAGTTTCATGGTCTTGCCGGCCTCTACGGATAAGTCGACCGAGTTGGCGTCGATACGGCCTGCCTTGCCCCGCTGCGAGGTCCTCACGTCACCGTAGTAGTGTCCTGTGGAGACGATGCCGTCGACATACCAGCCGTCGCGATGCTGCCAGGTCGCCGTCAACGCGACGTTATTACCCGTCACGCGGGCCTTGCTGTCCTCGGCGCTGTTGGCCGAAGGATTGAACGAGGTCGTACCGGTCGTAACGGCGGCGCCCAGACGCAGATCCTGGTTCGGCCGGCTGATGTGCAGCCAGTTCCCGCCGACCTGAAGCGCGGTGATGTCCTGGTTGAAGTCGTAGCCATACTTATTGAAGCCGAGGCTGCTGTCGTAGCGGCCCGTACTGCCTATGGCACGGGCGAACATCTCGCCCTTGTTGCCGGGTTGGCTCATGTCGTCGCGGCGGATTTCTCCCAGTCGGCGATGCAGGTTGTCCATGACCGCCGCACCGTAGTTCAGCAGGGCCTGGTTCGCCACCAGATAGGAGCTTCCCTGCGGCGCCAAGGCCGGACGGCCGCCACCACCGCCGGAATCCGGGTCGGGGTTCACGCCCGGCACTGGATTTCCAGCTGCGTCCAGATAGGCGGTCTGCAGGCGATAGTCCCATTGCGTACCTTTGTCCAGCAGGCTTTGCGCCGGATCGGTCTGCCCCGGGCCATACGAGAACAACCGGTACTGGAACGGGCTCTTCGAGGCGACGACATAATCGCCGGCGAGCTTGAAGGCATCCGCGCTGGACGTACCCGCCACTTGCACCAGCGAAATTCCCTCGCTCGGTATCGCCTTGTTGTTCAGCGCCGTGTTGGTGTTCGCGCCGTCGCCGCTGGTATGCAGCACCAGGCTGGTCTGGCCGGTGGCGTTGCCGGAAATCAGCAGACGGTCCGTATGCTGGTTGGCCAGGCTGCCGCCCGCGTTCAGCGCGGTATTCATCTCTACCGCGCCGCTGCCGGCATAGTCGCCGGTGACGTTCAAGGTCCGATACGACGCGGGCGCGGCGCCTGCGGCGACCGGCGAACCTATCGAGACGCGGCCGTTGTTCACCAAACCGTCCACGGTGGCATTGTCGTCCAGCGTCCAGGCGCTGGACGCGTCGGCGACGGCCACCTTCGCCGTGCCGCCATTCAGGCGCTGGAGCGTGCCGGTGTACGAGCTGCCGTTCTGCAAATTCAACTGAAGCTGGCTGCCGGCGCCGTCGGCCACGATGGGGCCCGTCAGGTTCTCGGCGTTGGCGTTCAAGACGCCGGCGGCGCCGTTACGCACCCGGTAAAGCGCCTGTCCGGCTCCCGCGGTTACCGCGGTGTCGGTCAGGTTCACCGTGCTGGCGCCGTCCGCGACAATGGCGTCGCCGGCGCTCGAAATGCGGCCGCCGGTGAAGCTGACTTCGCCCTGGTGTACGGCAACCGCGGGCGAGGTACCTGCCGTCGTCACCGCGGCCGCGCCCATATCGAGGGACCCGCCGTCAGCCACCACGCCACCCAGCGCGCTGGCGCCGCTGAACGCCAGGCGGCCGCCGCCCTGCTTGGTCAGGACCAGGCCGCTGCCGTTATCGGTCGCGCCGGCCCAGGTCGTATCCTGGCCGTTTTCGACAGTGACCGTACCGTTCTGCCGCAACTCGATCATGCGATTGGAAGCGAAGCTGCCGGCGATGTCCAGGCTGCCGCCATTGAGCACGACCTCGCGCGCGGCGGAGGTATCGCCCAGGTTCTGGTCCGCGTGGACCTTGAGCACGCCGCCTTCGATCCGGGTATTGCCCACGTAGTGGTTGTCCCCGGTAAGGTCGAGCGTGCCTTGCCCCGTCTTGATAACGAACAGGCCCTGTCCCATCGGCGTGGTGCCGTCGCCCAGGCTATAGTCGACGACCTTCGTGCTGCCCTGCGCGACATCGTAGGAAAGGTTGTCGTTGTTGCCGATTATTCCGCCCTGGGCGCCATTCGCGCCTTCGGTAATGGTCAGGCCCGGCCAGTTGTTGGCGGTACCTTCGTTCGGCGCGGGCAGGTTCGATTCCGAAAGATCCAGCCATCCGCCGTTCAAGGTGATGTTTTTGTTGAACGTGGCGGTATTGGACAAACCGCTGATGGCGAGCACACCGCCGTCGATCGTGGTGGTGCCCGTATAGGCGAAGGCATTGTCGCCGGAAAGCTTTACGGTACCGGCCGCGTTGGTTTTGACCAGCGAGCCCGTGCCATCGATCGTGCCCGAAAAGACGTGCGTGCCGGCCCCGTCCAGCGTAAGCGTGTTGGCACCCAGGTGCACCGTGCCGCCGCCGTTCGTGGAGTCGATCGAGCCCGCCGTGAAGCCGCCATTCGCGCTGGTCAGGTCCAACGTTCCGGCACTGGCGATGTTGAAGGCCTTGCCGGAGGCGTTGGCGCCACCCGTTGCCGCCAGCGTACCGTTCAGGATGGTCGTGCCGCCGGTATAGCCGAATACATTCGGGCCAGCCAGCGTCAGCAGGCTGCTGCCGTCCTTCACCAGGCCGCCGGTGCCGGTAATCGCGCCGCTGAAGGCCCCGGCGGACGCATTGTTGCTGTTCACCGTCAGGGTGCGTTGCCCCAATGCAATCTGGCCGTCGCCGGGAGCGGTACTGATGATTCCGCCCACCTCGAAGCCGACGTCCGACTGCGAGATATCCAACTTGCCGGTGGTGCCGAACCGGAAGTTCTTGCCAGGCGCCTGTATGGTCCCGCCGGTGGCCAGGGTTCCGGCATTCACCAGTGCGTCTCCCGTGAAGGCAAAGCCATCGGCACCGTTCAGGAGCAACGTGCCGGTACCGTCGCGCACCAGGTCGCCGTAACCTTGTATGGCGCCGGAATAGGTGGTGCTGGCCGCGCCATCGACCGTAAGGCTGCGCGGGGTCGACGCACCGTTGCCCAGCTGCACCGTACCGCCGTTACCCTCCAACGAAGCGATCGTGACGCCGGTCGTGGTGCTTCCCAGCTGGAATGCGCCGCCATCGTCCACCCTGAGACGGGTACCGCTCATGTCCACATCGCCGGTCGCGGTGATCGTGCCCAGGTTCCCACCGGTACCGCGCGCCCACAGGCTGTACCCGTCGGTGGACGTTTGCTGGAAATTGATCGTTCCGCCATTCTCGGCGATCATCCCCCACGAATTCGCACCCAGGGTGGCCGTGGGCAGTCCGGTGTAGTCGTTGAACGTCAACGTCGATCCCGCATCCTGGACATCGAACACGGCCGATCCCGCCCCGGTGACCGATATGGTGCCCGGCACCTGGTCCGTCGCCGCGTTCGTGCCGGCATAGGTTTTCGTCGCCCCCTTTTGCAGAGCGATCGCATGGGCGTTCGATCCGCTGGTAGTGATGGAGGACGTGGCGTCGAGCTGGATATCGTTTGCTGCCCCAACCATGGTGGCGCCGTTGGCACCGTCACCCGAGGTGGTAATGCCGGCTCCTGTGCCCGTGATCAATGCGCCGCTTACGCCCGCCGCGCCCGAAAGCAGGCCATAAGCGTTGGCGCCCGTAGTGTTCACCGTCGTGCCGGTCAACGTGATCGTGCCCGCCATATTGTTGCCTACCGCATACAGGCCATTCGCCCCGTCGCCGGTCGTCGAGATGGAGGCCCGCCCGACGGTAGCCGTGGAGCTTGCCGCTGTGCCCCATGCCAGGATGCCGAACGCCTGCGCGCCCTGCGTGCCGATCGAGACGCCATCGCCCACCGTCACCGTCGTCGGTATACCGGCCGCGTTCGATTGCGCGTAGATCCCACTAGCCGTGTCGGCACTGGTGTGTATCGACGAATGCGTGGCGCTCGCGCCATCATCGATCGTTACCGTCCCGCCGGTTACCCTGATCCCTATCGAGGCGTTGGGACCGGTGGTAACGATATTCGAGGACGCTACCGTGGCGGCGCCCCCTTGGTCGACCTGCATACCAACGGAACCGGCGCCCTGGGTGGCGATGGATGTACCCGTAATCTGGGCGCTGTTGCCGGCGCCGGTGACATAGATGCCATGCGCGCCATTACCCGTGGTCGTGATACTGCCCCGCAGCATCGTCAGGTTCGCGGTACCTGACCCAGTCGGCGACGGCGGCGGCAGCACCAGGGCACCATACGCGCTGGTCCCGTGGGTGACCACCGTCGCGTCGGTCGCGTCTATCTTCGACTGGGCGGCGCCGTCGGGAGCCGTCACCTGGAAACCGTAGGATTGAGTGCCGTCGGTCTCGATTAGGTTATTTCCCGGCGCGGTCAACGTTGTGCCGCCGTTGCTCAGCATGGCGGGCGTCGTGTTGCCCGTGGTGTGTATTTCATCGCAAGCCAGCAGGCTCGACTGCTGCGTGGTGGTGTAGGTATTGCACGCCGCCATCACCGGCGAGGACAGCGCCAGCATTCCCCCTCCGGCCAGAAACAGAAGCCAGGCGCCGCGCAGCGACGCTCCACTTGTTCTCACAGCGGGCCCCGCGCTGTTATGGCCCTTGGCATGCTCGGAGGCCACGACGATCCGACCGGTCCGCTGGCTGCGGACGAGACGATACACTTTATTCACGGCATTTCTTCCCAGGAAGCCGGCTTGGATAGTCGGCGATGGTTGTCAGGAAATGGGCTCTTGGATATCGCGGACGCCGCGGGCCGATGGCCGCGCACGGCACTGCTTTCCAGAGATGGCCGCGCATCGAAGAAGACGGCAAAGCCCAGGGAGGCGAAGAATCCGTATCCTAGGGTAAACACTTACCGACAAACATCAGAAAAATCTGACCCAATTCGTCGCCCTCCCCCGAGGCTGCCTCCGATCAATGAGAGGCCATCGTGGGCTCCCGGGCAGAGCGCCTGTACTCCATGGCGGTCTTTCCCACGTGGCGGCGAAAAGTCGCCGAGAAATTCGATAAACCTTGGTATCCGAGACGGTGGGCGATATCGGCGACGGGCATGCGGGTGCGCGCCAGCCAGGAAGCGGCGACCGCCATCTTCTTGTCGATGACATATTTCTGGACGGACATGCCGAGCCGCTCATGGAAGAGCGCCGATAGGCGCTTCGAAGTCGTCCCCACCCGCCGGGCAAGTCCGGCGGCATCGGAGACGCCCACGAGGTCGCGTGCAATGATTTCCAGCGCCGATTGCAGCAGCATGTCATCGCGCGTACCGGCCGCTTGCGGTCCGAGCGCCGCATCGTGCCGCGCAGGTGATTGCGCGGCAGTCTTTTTCAAATGAATTGCGACGCGGGCGACCAGCTCCGCCGGGGCAAAAGGATATGGCAACACATCGGCCGCCCCCATGCTGAACGCCTGCAGGGCGTGCGCCTTGGAGTTCGCCACGAAAAGAAAAGGAACAGTTTTGAGAACGCCATGCCCGCCGACCAGCCAGCACAGCGCCATGGGATCCATCGACATGGCGCGCGGGGCGATCACCGCGAAATCGGGCCGGCCCACACGCGCCTCGCGATATCCCCGCCAACCGTCGTCCAGACGGCTGGCATGATAATTCTGGGCCCCCAGCAGGCGTTCCACTTCGGATATATCGGGCCCGGCGCCGGCAATAATCAAAACCCGACCTGCCCGGCCGTTAGCGCCAGGCACGCGGGCATTGAGGTGGGCGGGCAGCTCCGGCCGTACCGAAGCCCGCGAACCGCCGGACAAGGGCCGACATATGCCATGCATGGGATCCTCCTCGTGCCAACGGCACCGCGCCTTTATCCATACTAGCGGCGCATCCCATCGCATTCTTTTTAATAACGACAAATCCTTTTTGATTTCGCGCCATTCCTGACGGAATCGTGTCCGGATGCACTATCCGCGCGCCTGTTCCGGCGGCACCGTGTCGAGATCCAGGACCAGCCAGTCGGACAAAAGCGGGGCGCTGTTTACGTCCGCCGGCGTCACGGTATATTGCGCGTAGAACCTCGGCGGGTCATCCTGTGCATTCGGGCTTGGACCGAAATTGAGCAGTTGCGCTTCCGAGAATGCGACGATAAAGCCCATATTCGTGTCGTCTCCTTCCACGGTATGGCCGCTATGGTACTGGCGGACCTTGCGCGCGCGGGTGCCCGGATAATAGCCGTTAAGATATATCATCATGGTCACCAGATCGCCGGCCTTTATACCTTTATAGGGCGGCACGACCAGGCTCAAGCCGTTAAGGATCTCCGAGATGTTGACGACTTGCGCCGGGGTCTGCAGTTGCGGTTTGGCCAGATCGCCTTTGACCGTCGGTGTCGCCCACGCGATGGTTCCCGTGGCGAAGAAACGGATGATTTGCGACTCGCCGAGCAGGTTGCCCGCCCGGTCCTGCGCCAGGTAGCCCATTTCATTACGGGCATTCTGGGTCTTGAAATACGTCTTCGCCACAGGCACCGGCGGGATGACGCCTTTCATGACGGTCATGACCTTGACGATCTCTCCGCTCATCCAGAAAGCAAGCCTTTGCGCGTTTTCCAGGCGCGCGTCGGGCGGTATGCTGATATAGATGTTGTCGCCATCGTACTGATCCAGGTCGAACGGCGACGAATCGTCCGGAAGCTCGGGGGCCTGCAATAAAGGCTGCAAAGCCGGCGTTCCGAGATAGGTGAAGACGAGATACTGGGAGATGGAATCGGCGCCCTGGTAGAGCACATTGAAGTTGACGATGGTCGACGCGGTATTGGCGACCTTGATAACTGCCACCCCCGATGCGTCGGTATCGATGTAGGCGCGGTTTCCATCGATGGGGAGCCTTTTGCCGTCCTTGTCGGTCATCCACGTGGGCAAATTGGGCGAGCCGCTGAAATACAAGCGATATCGATGGACCGGCTCGCCCGCGTCGTCCAGGACCCGCGCCCTTAGCACGATCGTGCTGCCGGGCGCGCTGCCGTCGCCGGTGCCATACGGCTCGGCGCATGTGGCATCCCAGCTGCCCAGGTAATCCGGATAAACACACGAATACAGGATCGTGTAATGATCGGCGTCTTCGACGCTCGCATCCCAGGCGGATAGCAGCAGGGCGTTGTAATCGGTCGACGGTTTGTCGGCCACCACCAGTTGAGTCACGGCCTTGTCGTCGACAACCTGCGCGCGCGGCTGCACCTGTGCCACGCTGGGCGCCTGGTCCACCGAAAACGCGATGTACTGCGTATCGCCATTATCCAGATCGGCATCCGCGACGTTCAATGTGACGCCGACCGTGGCATCCACTGCCAATACGCGGGAAGCCAATGGATCGATAAACACCAGTTTCTTGCCAGACATATTCCATCTCCATCAAGAGATCCAGGCACCGCAAAAAAGCTTGCACGAAGCGGAGCAGAGGACGGCTCTCGCCGTCCTCTTCCTTATCACCCGACGGTATCCAGGGTCAGCGACAATATCTTGGAATAGAAGGGTTGTCCGCCAGCGGGATGTCCAACCACTTCGATTTGGGCGGTACCCATTCTTCCCTGGTTTTCCCCGTATCCGACGAACCACTCCTGCGGAAGCAACTGACTCTGCGCGGTCATGCCTTTCCTTTGGAAATCCCTGGACTGGAAGTCGGTTTTGACCTGTGCCGAATTCCCATTGAAACCGTTGAGATAAACATTCACGGTGTACATTTCCCCGTCGCTCAGGCCCTGCAAGGTAAACAGGCTGAACGACATTGGGACGCCGCCCAGGATCGTCGATGCGTTAAGCACGGTAGCCGTCGAGGTGGGCGCGGAATGATCTCTCGTCACCGTGGGATCCGGGCCATTTACCGCCGTGCCGGTAGCCCCGAGCTTGACCACCGAAGATTGCGACGCCGTCACGCCGTTGGAGGTCATATAAAAATAGCCGGTCTGCTTGCCGACTACCGCTCGCGACTTCGGTACGCCTATCCCTTGCACCAGATCCTCGGCCTGCATGATTTCGCCGACCATCAAACCCGCGGCCTGTTTGTCTGGCGCCGTGAAGGTGATCAGAACGGCGGAATCGGTTGGCCGAACGCCACCGCCGTTGGTGGTCAGGATCGTCCCGGGTGCGCGCACGGGGAACGTGGGCCCGCTCGGACTGTCCAAAGGAATTGTCGCCGTCGCGGTATCCTCGGTCTGGAAATCCAGCGGATCCAGCAGTTGGCCCATGGGCGGTGCAAACTGGTACAGCCAAACAAGCTGCGCGGTAATGGACGAGCCTCCGCTGCCGTAGCCCACGTTCGCGCCGAAAATCCCGGGACTGGACGGCATCGCCAGGACCCGCGCTACGCCATTTACATCCGCGGCGACGGGATATAGCAACATGGCGCTTTCGCCGTCCCCTTGAGCCAGCGGATCGAGCTCCTTGCCCGTCGTGGGATCGTAGTATCTCAGGGCATTATTGATCGAACCGAACAAGATCGTGAAGTTCGGCACCGGCGAGTTGTTCGTGTCGGGATCGATCGCGGTAGCGGTAATCGGGATACCGGTAACCTTAGGATCGGGCGGGGGAGACTCCTGGAACGGCCAGACATTCTGCAGGCCGGCCGGCAAGCCCACCGCGCCGTTCAAAAACTGGACATTCTTGAAGTCGTACTGGAACTGTATCAGGGTATCGCCCGCGTCGTTCTTCAGGGTAATGGTCGGCGGAGTAGCGGGGGTGTCTCCGTTGTAGTACACCGAATTATTGCTTTTACCGCTCTTGGGGTCCGTGGTCGTCGGGTTTTTGGAAAACTGCAGGTTGGAGTCATCCGATTCCCATTTCACGTCGATCTGGAGCGATCCAGGCGCCGTCGGTGCATAGGTGAAAGTTACCGGGAAATCGGTTTCCGTCGGGAGCAGGGATCCATCAACGGGATTGATGGTGTTGGTCCCCACGGCGATAACGTGAGCGTCCATGGCATTCTCCTCGATACGTTGCGCGCCGCCGACCCCGTCGGTTGCGATTCGACGAGAGCCGGGTTCGTTGAACAGTGATGCGGATTGCGCCCGAATGCCGGTCAGCCATACCGCAACGGGAGCCATTACACGCGCCCACCGGCGCAACGTCCCGAAGCGGGAACAAAAAAGCCGGAATAATGAAAAACGCGATGGCTTGGAGAAAAATCGGCCCGGTGGAACGGGCCAGGCAACACTGTGCCGCCGCGCGGCAGAGGCCTCAAGGCTGGATGCCGGCCGGCATCGCACCTACGCCACGGACCAGGAAGCGCCAATAGCGCGCGCCGCCACCGGTGTCGATGACGGCGACGCCGCCCACGTTGACCCGCCCCTGCGCGCGGCAGGAAGCCTCGCGCGCCAGCCGCACGGGCGCATGGCTGCGCGGCGGCAGGGTAAGCCACTCGCGCGGCGCATAGCCCTTTTCCACCGGGACACCCTTGATGGCCAGATGGACGCACAGGCCCACGAAGGTTTGCGAACTCAGCAAAGTGAAGCGGACCGGCGTCGCGCCGCGGTTTTCCACGCGCAGCCAGACTCCGCTCCCGTCCGCCGCGTCACTACGCTGGCCGAGTACGGTGATCCTTAAAGGCTGTTCAAGCGCGGCATCGCGCGGCCATTGGCGATCGGCCCGCGCCTGTCCGGCCAGCACCTGGCGCGAGGTGTCTGCAACGAAAGCGGCGCGGCCGCGCCATTGCGCCAGCGCATCGGTTTTGCAGCCGCCGGCATTGGCCACCACGCGCACTGCCTGTTCCGGCGTCATCAGGACCGCAGGCACTTCCTCGCGCAAGGTCTCCAGCATGGCCTTGGCGGATAACCGCAAGCGCTGCGTCGCGACGGCCTCCAACTCCTTCAGGCGCAGCGCCTCGCGGTCACGGTCGCCGTCCGGACACAGCACGTCGATCTTGGACAACATGTCCCAGGCCGTCACGGCCTGACGCAAGGTGTAGTTTTCCACCGCGGCGGGCGCCGGCGCACCCATGGCCGGCATCACGGCGCCGGCCAGCAGGATAGCGGCGAATAGTCCGCCAGCCCCGCGCCATGCCGCCCGAGCGAGCGCTGCACCGAACCCGCGCACCGCCATCCCGGAAGTCAAGCGGACGGGTCCTCGCTGAGGTCGAACAGGCTGGTGGCGTCCAGTTCCAGCACGGCTTCGTCGTGCTGGTTGTAGACGATCCAGGCCCAGTTGATGATGCCCAGGTCGCTGCGCGACGAAGAGCTGCGCAGGCCATGCACGCGCGCCTCCAGCCGCAATTGGTCGCCTGGCCGCACGGGCACGCGCCAGCGCACTTCGCCCAGGCCGGGCGAACCGAAGGATTCGGAATCGTGCAGGGCCGCGTCCACGGCCATGCGCATGGCCATGGCGCAGGTGTGCCAGCCGCTGGCGATCAGGCCGCCCCAGCGCCCCTGGGCGGCGCGCTGGACGTCGGTATGGAACCACTGCGGGTCGTATTTGCGGGCGAATTCCAGGATCTCGGCTTCGGTGACCGTGACGGGCCCGGCGTGGATGACCATGCCCTGCTTGAAATCGGCGAACTTCATGTAACGGTTTCCCCTTATCGGCCGCGCCGGGTCTTGCGCCCCGCGCCGATCGGGCGTCCGGGCATAAACAGCGTCGCGGTCCATGCGTCTCGACATGCAGCCTGCCTTGCCGGCACAAGGCCTGGAGCAGGATAGTCGAATCCCGTGCGGCTTGCACGGCGGCGTCGCTCCGGCTCTACACGGCGCGGACCGCGGCGGTCCGCCGCCGCAGCCGCGCGGGCCATCGATGCAGTCGGTCCGCTTGGCGCCCCAGCGGGGCGTGAGCGAAAATCCCGCAACAGGAGGACATATGGATCAGGACCACCGGCCGGAGCCGGCCCGGGTTTGCGTGCAGGCCGGCGGCCGCGAGACGTGCCTGGAATACCGATGGATCGCGCCCGAACGCCGGGACTTGCCGCTCCTGGTCTTTCTTCATGAAGGGTTGGGATCGGTGGCCATGTGGAAGGACTGGCCCGCCCTCGCCTGCGCGACGGCAGGCTGCAGGGGTTTGCTCTATTCGCGGCCGGGATATGGCAAGTCCACGCCGCGGCCCGCCCACGAAAAGTGGGAACGCGGATACCTGCACGAACAGGCCCGCAATGTCCTGCCCGCGCTGCTGCATGCCCTGGGCGTGGACCCGCGGCGCGACCCGCCCTTCCTGTACGGGCACAGCGATGGCGGGTCGATCGCGCTCCTGTACGCGGCGCACCATCCCGACGCCGTGGCGGGCGTGATCGCCGCCGCGCCGCACGTTTTCGTCGAGGACGTCACCGTGCGCGGTATCGACGAGGCGCGGCGGGCCTACCTGGAAAAGGACCTGCGCGCCCGGCTGGCGCCCTATCACGACGATCCGGATTCCGCGTTCTGGGGGTGGAACGACATCTGGCTGGATCCGGCATTCCGCGGCTGGAATATCGAAGCGGAATTACGGCAGATTCGCTGCCCCGTGCTGGCCCTGCAAGGCACGGGGGACGAATACGCCAGCCTGGCGCAGATCGAGAGCATCGCCCGCCACGCCCCCCGCGCGACCATGCAGGTGCTGGCCGATTGCGGCCATACGCCTCACCGCGACCAGCCGGTCGCGGTGATGGAGGCCATCAAGGATTTCCTGTCGAAGAATCGGCTCAACGTATCGGCCACGGATACATCGCCCCGCCCTGGTTCCACAGGGCATTGACGCCGCGCTTCAGTCCCAGCTTGCTGCCGCTGCCCACGTTGCGCTCGAAGATTTCCCCGTAGTTGCCGACCGCCTTGATGGCGTTGTAGGCCCACTTTTCGTCCAGGCCCATGTTCTTGCCCGCGCCGGGAGTCACGCCCAGGATGCGGAGCACGTTCGGGTTGCTGCTCTTGAGCATCTCGTCGACGTTCTTTTGCGTGATGCCGTATTCCTCGGCCTCCATCAGCGCGAAGAGGGTCCAGCGGACGATGCCCAGCCAATTTTCGTCGCCCTGCCGCACCATCGGCCCCAGTGGTTCCTTGGACAGGCGTTCGGGCAGGATGTCGTAATCGGCGGGGTTGGCCACCTGCGAGGCGCGCACGGCGGCCAGTTGGGAGGCATCGTCGGTAAAGGCATCGCAACGGCCGGACTCGAAGGCGCGCACCACCTCGGTCACCTTGTCGATGACCACCGGCGTGAACTTGATGTTGTTGGCGCGGAACCAGTCGGACAGGTTCAATTCGGTGGTGGTGCCGGGCTGCACGCAGATGGTTGCGCCGTCCAGTTCCTTGGCGCTTTTCACGTTCAGCGACTTGCGCACCAGGATGCCCTGCCCGTCATAGAAGCTGGCCGCCACCGCCGCCAGCCCCAGCGAGGTATCGCGGGTCTGCGTCAGGGTTACCGTGCGCAGGAGCACGTCGACCTCGCCGGACTGCAGCGCGGTAAAGCGCTGTTGCGTGGACAGGGCCGTGCCCTTGAACTTGCTGGCATCGCCCAGCGTCGCCGCCGCGATGGCACGGCAGATGTCCACATCCATGCCGGCCCACTCGCCTTTGCTGTCGGTCGCGCTGAAGCCCGTGACGCCGTCGCTCAGGCCGCATTGGACAAAGCCCTTCTTCTTGACCGCATCCAGTGTCGGACCGGCCACCGCGACATGCGCCGCACCCGCCAGCGCCAGGGCGCCGGCCGTCAGGGTAAGGAACTTCTTCATGGATGTTCTCCTTGTGCGCGGTTCGCCGGCCTTGTGGGCGCGGGCCACCGCATCGCCGGGCGAGTCGCCGGCCGGACCTGCATGTAGGCGGCGCAGCGTAAGCCGCGCCGGGTGGCGGGGCAATTAGGTGGAACACTTAGCCCATGGGATGAGGTGCCGGAGAACTGCTGGAGGACGTGGTCGACCGTTAGACTTCAAAAGCGGCGGCGGCCCGGCCGATGCGGTCGTTCACTGCAGCCCATTCCGGCGTGCGAGGTGGGGCCTCGACGAGAATCCGCACATAACCCAGCCCGTCCAGCTCGCGCAGCAGGGCATACAGCGCCTGCGCATACAGCGCCGGGTCGGCGGCCACCGGCTGCCACACCAGCCGGCTATCGATTTCCAGCGGACGCGGGGTATAGGCAACCGCGACCGTGCGGCCATCCGGCGGCAAGCCGATGCCCACTGCAGCCGCGTCCAGCTGCTCGCGGCTTACCAGTGCCAGCGGCGTGCGCGGCGCGTAGTGGGCGCGCAGCGTGCCGGACGCGCGCGGTGCGGCCGCATCGGGCAGCGCGGGCGGCGTGCCCAGTACGCGGGCGATATCGGTGGCGGATATGTGGCCGGGCCGCAGCAATACCGGCCCGATTCCCTGGTCCACGCGCGACAGGTCCACAATGGTGGACTCGATGCCGACGGCGGAGGCGCCGCCCTGCAGCACCGGCATGCCGGCGGCGACTTCATCGGGGAATTCCGCGCGTACATGCTCCGCCCGCGTCGGCGACACATGGCCGAAGCGATTGGCGGACGGACCGGCCACGCCGCCCTGGCCGTTGGGATGCAGCCCGGCAAAAGCCCGCAGCAGCCGCTGCGCGACGGGATGCGAGGGGCAGCGCACGCCCACGCTGTTCTGCCCGCCGCTGACGGCGGGGTCGATGTGCGGCGCGCGCTTCAGGATCAGCGTCAGCGGACCGGGCCAGAAGGCGTCGATCAGGGCGTGGGCCTGCGGAGGAATGTCGGCGGCCCAGTACGACAGGTCTGCCCCGGGCGCCACGTGCACGATGACCGGATGATCCGAAGGCCTGCCCTTGGCGGCATAGATACGGCCCACCGCCAGGGAGTTCTCCGCGTCGGCGCCCAGGCCATAGACGGTTTCCGTGGGAAAGGCCACCAACTGGCCGCGCGCCAGCACGCGCGCGGCGTGCGCGATCTGGGCATCGGTGGCTTCGTCTTCGGTCTCTGGCACCATGGCGGATCCGGGTGGGTCAGGGCGCGGGCATGCCCAGCACGGCCGCCACGCGGGCCGCATCGCGGCGCGCCTGCGACAGAGTGGACGCGACGATGGTGACATGGCCCATCTTGCGCCCGCGGCGCGCGTCGCGCTTGCCATACAAATGCAGCTTGGCGCTGGGCACCGCCAGTGCCGCGGCCCAGTCCGGCTCGCGCTGGCGATCCGAGCCTGGTTCAAACCAGATGTCGCCCAGGATATTCAGCATGACGGCCGGCGCCAGCAGATCGGTACCGCCCAGCGGCAACCCGGCCATCGCGCGCGCCTGCTGTTCGAACTGGCTGGTAAGGCAGGCGTCGATGGTGTAGTGCCCGCTGTTGTGCGGACGCGGCGCGATTTCGTTGACCAAAAGCGAACCGTCGCGCAGTACGAAGAATTCGACGCACAGCACGCCGTGGTAATCCAGGCCCGCGGCAATGCGCAGGGCGGCGTCGCCGGCGGCACGCTCGAGCGCCGCGTCGGGACCGGACAGGGCGGCACGGTCCACGGTGGAGACGGCCAGGATGCCGTCGCGATGCACGTTGCGGGCCACCGGGAACATCACCGTCGCGCCATCGAAGCCGCGCGCGATCACCACCGAAATTTCGTGGTCCAGGGGCATCAGGGCTTCCAACACGCACGGGACGCGGCCGAACGCCTCGAAGGCGGCCAGCGCCTCGTCGCGGGTCTGCACCCGCGCCTGGCCCTTGCCGTCATAGCCCAGGCGCGCCACCTTGAGGATGCCGGGAAACAGCGTCTGCGGCGCGGCGCGCAGGTCGTCGTCCTGGCGTACGGCCACGTGCGGGGCCACCGGAATCCCTTGGCCGGCGATGAAGGTTTTTTCCGCGATGCGATCCTGAACCACGGCCACAGCATCGGCGGAGGGACTGACGCGGCAGCGCGCCGACAGCGCGCGCAGGCTATCGGCCGGGACGTTCTCGAACTCCGTGGTCACCGCGCGGCAGGTGCGCGCGAGCTCGTCCAGGCCGGCCGGGTCGTCATAGCCCGCGTGGATGTGGCGATCCGCCACCATCGCGGCCGGGCCATCGGCCGCCGGATCCAGGACGGCGACCTTGTAGCCCAGGCTTTGCGCCGCGTGGCAGAACATCCGGCCCAGTTGGCCGCCGCCCAGCAGACCGAGCCAGCCGCCCGGCTCGACGATCATGCCGTGGGCCGGCGCCGGTTTGCCGCCGGGGGCCGGCGCCGGGGGCGTACCGCCGTGCGAGGAGGATGCGGCGCCAGCGCCGGCTGCGGAAGATACCGGCGTATCGCCAACCTGGGAGGACACGCGGGTATTCATGCCTGGACTCCTGCCGGCGGCAACTGCATATCGCGGGCGGCCTGCGTCTGGCGGGCGCGGAAGTCCGCCAGCTTGGCATGCAGGCGGTCATCGGTGGTCGCGAGATTGGCGATGACATGCAGTGCCGCATTCGCGGCGCCGGCCTCGCCAATGGCGAACGTGGCCACCGGTACCCCCTTGGGCATCTGCACGATGGAAAGCAGGGAGTCCTCCCCGCGCAGGTATTTGGACGGCACGGGCACGCCGAACACGGGAACGTCGGTCAGCGCCGCCATCATGCCGGGCAGATGCGCCGCCCCGCCCGCGCCGGCGATGATCGCGCGCAAGCCGCGGCTGCGCGCGGCCGCGCCGTATTCCGCCATATCCAGCGGCATGCGGTGCGCGGAAATCACACGCGCCTCGCAGGCGACGCCGAAATCGTCCAGCATGGCCACGGCATGCTTCATGACTTCCCAGTCGCTGGAGGAACCCATGATGACTCCGACCAGGGGCGTCGAGGCGGGCGTGGAGGTGGATTTGGCTGTCATAACAAGGCAGTGGGACTAGGCGATGGAACGTTGCGGCGCGGCGGCGCGCCGCCGCCAAGGTGCGGCCCGGTCGCGCGGGAACGGGCCGGCGAAACGGGGGAAACCGTCGATTTTACCCGGGCTCCGGCACGCCGTCCCGCGACCGCGCGTGAGGGACCTCGCGCGGGAAGCGCGGCGCGCCGGACGGACACGCGCCTCCACGCCGGGCACCGGACGGGGGTGCCGCCGATTCGCCGACGCTCAGCTCCCCGAAAAGGGAGCCAGCCATTCATAGGAGGTGGGATTGTCCGCGCACGGCCCGAAGCCGCATTCCAGCGTCGTACTGGCGGCGTTGACCAGCACGACCAGGAAAAAGAACCACATGATGGCCCCGCCGACGATGCCGGCGCGACGCGGCTCGCTGTTGTCGCCGGCCCGGCGGTCCAGCGCCAGCATGACAGCGCAGTAACCGATCAGCGCGACAAAGGCGATCAGGGCCCAGGTATAGAAGTGCAGGCCCAGCAGGGTCGAACCATAGCCGGGATCGCCTGGTGCCTGGTGCAGCAGCAGCTGGCGAGCCGAGACCACGATACCGGCCAGCGCGGCGGCGATCACCATGGCGTAGTGCGCCGGCGAGGCACCGAAGCGCAGGTTCAGCAGCAGCCCGGCGCCGGCCAGCACGAAGGCCAGGCGCTGCAGCAGGCAAAGCGGGCAAGGCAATTCGTTGAAGACGATCTGCCAGGCGAAGGCCAGGGCCAGCGCGGCCGTGATGGCCAGCAGGGCCAGGGCGTTCAGGAGGGTGGACGCGGGATGAGAGGAGCGGGAAGCGAATTGCACGGCCTGCCTCTCAGAGCATCAGCCGCAGGGCGTCGGTCATGTGATACCGCGCCCAGACCGCGAAAACGATCAGGGTCAGCACCCACAACGTAAAGCAGGCCGCGCGCCTGCCCCGCATCCCGAACCACACCGCCAGCATGCCGAGAACAAACGGCAGCATCATGACCATTTCAGCCCCTCCCCTTTCCCGCCGACCGGGCGCCCCGAAATCAAGCGGCCCCGGCAAGGGGCGCCGGTCGATGTGGCCGACCGGCAATGAGGGCGCCCGTCGCCCCCTCTGGGCGCGGTTGCGCGGCACTATATATGATCCTTGCCCGAAAGACGACTACAGGAGAGACCCACCCCCGAAGCGCTACGCGCTTCCCCCTCAAGGGGGCGCCGCCAGAGGACCGGCGGGGCCGGATCCTCGGCGTCCCGGGTCGGGAGAGACCTGTTTGATGCGGACGCGGTGGCGCTGTTGGCGGCTTTATTGGCTCAAGCGGTCGAGGGCCTCACGGTACTTTTCCGCGGTCTTGCGGATGACGTCGGCGGGCAGGCGCGGCGCGGGCGGCGTCTTGTCCCAAGGCTGGGTTTCCAGCCAGTCGCGCACGAACTGCTTGTCGAACGACGGCGGGCTGATGCCGACGCGGTAGCTGTCGGCCGGCCAGAACCGCGAGGAGTCCGGCGTCAGGACTTCGTCCATCAGGTGCAGCACGCCATTGTCGTCCAGGCCGAATTCGAACTTGGTATCGGCGATGATGATGCCCTTGGTCGTGGCGAAAGCCGCGGCTTCTTTGTACAGCGCCAGGGTCACCTCGCGGATGCGTTCGGCCATGGCCTGGCCGACCTCGCGCACCACGTGCTCGAAATCGACGTTTTCGTCGTGGGTGCCGAATTCGGCCTTGGCCGCCGGCGTGAAGATAGGCTGCGGCAGTTGTTCCGCCTGGCGCAGGCCGGACGGCAGCGCGATACCGCATACCGCGCCGGTGGCCTGGTAATCCTTCCAGCCCGAGCCGATCAGGTAGCCGCGCGCCACCGCTTCGACCAGGATGGGCTTGAGCCGCTTGACGACCACCGCCCGGCCCCTGACCTGCTCCACTTCATCGGGCGCGACCACGTCCTCGGCCGCGATGCCGGTGGAATGGTTGGGAATGACGTGTCCCAGCCTGGACAGCCAGAACTCGGTCAGCGCGGTCAGCACCTGGCCCTTGCCGGGAATGGGATCGTCGAGGATGACGTCGAAAGCGGAAATACGGTCCGTCGCGACGATAAGCAGCTTGTCGTCGCCGACAGCGTACATGTCGCGCACCTTGCCACGCCCCAGCAGGGGCAGGGATCGGATACTGGATTGATGCAGGGCTGATGTCACGGGAGGCCTATGGCGGAAATAAACATTCCCGCGGGACGCTGGGTCCGGCGGGAATGTCCGATGGAACGAAATGCCGGCGGATGCGCGCAGTTTACTGCACGGCCGGGGCCGGCTTTACTGAACGACCCGGCCGGGCCTTACTGAACAACCTGCGCCAGCTGGCCTCCCGCGTATTGCCGGGCGATTTCCTGCAGCGGCACGACCTTGATCTTGCTGGCGTTGCCCGCCGTGCCGAATTCCGTATAGCGCTTCACACAGATGGCCTTGGCCGCGGCGCGGGCCGGCTTCAGGTATTCGCGCGGGTCGAACTTGGACGGATTCTCGGCGAAGAAACGGCGGATGGCGCCGGTCATGGCCAGGCGGATATCGGTATCGATGTTCACCTTGCGCACGCCGTACTTGATGGCTTCCTGGATTTCCTCGACGGGCACGCCGTAGGTTTCCTTCATGTCGCCGCCGAATTCGCGGATTTCCGCCAGCAGCTCCTGCGGCACGCTGGAACTGCCGTGCATCACCAGGTGGGTGTTGGGCAGCCGGCGGTGGATTTCCTTGATGCGGGAAATCGACAGGATGTCGCCGGTGGGCTTGCGGGTGAACTTGTAGGCGCCGTGACTGGTGCCGATGGCGATGGCCAGCGCGTCCAGCTGCGTCTTGCGCACGAAGTCGGCGGCCTGTTCCGGATCGGTCAGCAGCTGTTCGCGCGTCATGGTGCCTTCGGCGCCATGACCGTCTTCCTTGTCGCCCATCATGGTTTCCAGCGAACCCAGGCAGCCCAGTTCGCCTTCCACCGTCACGCCCACCTTGTGCGCCATGTCGACGACCTTGCGGGTCACCTCGACGTTGTAGTCGTAGTCGGCGACGGTCTTGCCGTCTTCCTTCAGGGAGCCATCCATCATGACGCTGGAAAAGCCCAGGTCGATCGCGCCCTGGCAAACCTTGGGCGACTGGCCGTGGTCCTGGTGCATCACCACCGGAATATGGGGATAGGATTCGACAGCGGCCTGGATCAGGTACTTCAGGAAGCCCTCGCCCGCGTATTTGCGCGCGCCGGCGGAGGCTTGCATGATCACCGGGCTGTCGGTTTCGTCGGCGGCCTCCATGATGGCCTGGACCTGCTCCAGATTATTGACGTTGAACGCCGGAATGCCGTAGCCATTTTCGGCGGCGTGGTCGAGCAGCTGGCGCATGGATACTAGGGCCATGGTGGTCCTCCTGATAGGTGATGATCGAGTAATGTGAATTTCTGGAACCGGGCGATTTTAACGGGGCTGAAAGGAAAGTTCTTGGGAAGGAGGAACTAGCCCAAGCGCGCGATTGTTTCCGGGCATTACGCCTGCCCGGTCCGGTCGAACCATCCGCGGGCGGTCCTGTCCCAGGCCCTGTTAAGCTCCCATCGCGTCCGGACGCCCCCGGGCCGACGGCCCTGCAAAGCCGGACTGGTGCCGGCATATCGACGAGGACAGCAATGAAATCACGCGCGACATTCGCATTCGTTTCCGCCCTGATGGGCGCGGCCGCCGCGACGGCTTCGGCCCAGACCACCCAGGAGATGCAGTTTCCCGGCCACGACGGCAGCCTGTCGCCACCGTCCACCCTGCGCATGACGGTCACCCCCCAGGCGCCGGCCGTACCGCCTCCGCCGCCCGTGCGCGACACCCCGGAAAGCCTGCGCCTGTACACCCAGTGCCGCAACGACGCCGACCGCGAAGCCACATCGGCGGAGAAAATGCGCGAAGCAGTCGGGCAATGCCTCGATCAGCTGAACCAGCGCCGCGCCCAGGGCCAATAACGCGCTGCCCGGCCCGCCCCCGGCGCGGCGGCGGGGTCCCGGGGTGATCCCAACCGGGCCGATCCCGGGTACACTCCCGCGCGTTCGCCGGGGATCGCTCCCTGGCAGGGTTTGGGCCTTTTTTACGCCATGACGCAGAACTTAACATCCGCCCCGCCGACCATTTTCCTGTACACCGAGGAAAAACGCGGCAACCAGTGGGTCGAATCCGTCGTCGTCGGACAGCTCGGCGATTTTTCCGGTTCGGAAAAATTCATCGTCGTCCAGGATCCGCACACGGGTATCAACTTCGTCTACCGTATCGACGCGATGAGCAACAATCTCGATGCGATATCCATGACCAGCCTGACGGAGGCGGACTTCGCCGCGCGCAAGACCACGACCATCAGCGGCGCCACGTTCAAGCTGGGTCCCGCCGAAGACGCCATCAGGCTGCTGCGGGGCAAGGGGCAATGGATACAGGACAAAGGAGCGATCCTTTCCGTCCTGCTGCAGGGAGCCGCGACCAAGAAAGTGGGCTTCGTCAGCCCGCGCATCCAGCGTGAGCGCGTGACCCAGGTGGGCCCCGGCGTACCGGTGGAATACCTGCGCGACCGCGTTGCCCGCGACGAAGCGCCCGCCGACTCGGCCCCCCCGGCAGATCCCCCCGCCTGACGGACGTCCCGCAGGCGCGGGCCGCCACGCCCGGGTACGCGCACCGGCCTAATCGTTGAGCGTGCAGGCGACCGCCTCGCCCCCTTCGAATTCGACGTCATACGTGTGCTCGTCATCCCACGGCACCGTGAACCACAGTTCGAAATCCTCGCAGCTTTCGTCGAACAGCCACAGCGCGCGCAGCACGGCGACTTCGGCCATGGCCTCCGGCGTTTCGCTTCGCGGCAGGCGCGTCAGGTCCATGCCCATTTTTTCGCACTCATCGGGCGAATAATGCTCCAGCAGCAGGTCGGCCGCTTCCAGCACCTTGTCGCTCAGTAGGTCGAGCAGAGCCAGCAGCGCTTGCTGGCACTCGCGCGAGGGCATTTCGCCGTCCGTCTGCACCATGACATGAATGGGCGGACGGTCGACCGCATACATAACGTTTTCCACCGCCCAGAGCTCCGGTTCTTCGGGGTCCTGGCTGAATGTGAGCTGCGCCATCAAGGTTCTCCAGCGGAAGTGAACTGCCGGAGGCCATGGTAACGCGTCATGTCTTTTGGGGCGACGGCCGCAGAAGCTCCCCACCCGCGTGGCTGTGCGATTTGCTGACGGGACTTCACAAAAACTAACGAAACTCATCTACACTGCCCGCTTCTTCCCCGGACCTTGCCCCTCGCTCCCATGATAGGCCGCCACGCATGGCGCTTCTGGTTGCCTGCGCTGTTGGCCATCGCCCAGGCGTCCGCCAGCCCTATCCCCGCCCCCGACGTCCGTGCCGCGAGCGCCGCCGCGGTCGGGCAGGTCGTCATGGGAATTCTCAGTTACACGCGCTGGCCCCAGCAGCCCGAGCCTATCCGTCTCTGCGTCACGGGCGAACCGGCCTACGCAGCCGGCCTGCTCGATGACAAGGCGCGGCCGGCCACCCCGGCGGCCGTCGCAAGGGCGGTCGCGCCCGGCGATCCCTCGCTGGCGCAGGATTGCGACGCGGTGTACCTGGGCGGACTGTCTGAAAAGGCGCAGCGCCAGGTATTGCAACGCCTCGTCGGCCGCCCGGTGGTAAGCATCATCGAAGATGATGCCGAATGCGCCGTCGGTGGCATGTTCTGCCTGGACATCCAGCCCGATCGGGTCGGCTTCCAGGTCAACCTCGATTCCGTCGCACGCAGCGGTGTTCGCATCCACCCCGCCGTGCTGCAGCTTTCGCGTCGCAGGCCACCACCATGAAGAACGCGCGCTCCGAATCAAACCGCCCCAGCCTGGGCCAGGCGCTGCGCCGGCTGTACCTGACCGTCACCTTGTTCGCGGTGGGCATGGCCGGCATCGTCGTCACCGTGATGGGACTGGTGGCGCTACGGGCCTATACCGATCATCACCAGCAGCTCATTGCCCGGTCCATCGTCTACACCGTGGAGGCCGCGACGGTATTCCACGATCGCCAGGCCGCGATGGAAGCGCTGGCCGCCATTGCGGCCAAGGAAGACGTAACGGCCGCCACCGTATTCGACAGCCGCAACGAGGTCCTGGCGGACTGGCATCGTTCGCCGCCCGAGCGCTTCGCCTGGGCACGGCAGCAGGTCGCGAGGTTGGTCAATCCGCCTCCCGTCTTCCTGCCGATCACGCATCAGGGACAGACGGTCGGCCGCCTGCTGCTGGTCGGCCGCGGCGGCAATCTGTTCGATTTCCTGCTGAAAGGCCTGGCCGGGGTGGTCGGCTGCGTCCTGGTCAGCGGCCTGGTCGCGAGCTGGCTGTCGCGGCGTGCCTCGCGCGAAATCGTGCGGCCGCTGCGTACCCTGGCCGAGGTGGCCCATGCCGTGCGCAACGAGCGCGCCTTCGCTCGGCGTGTGCCGCCGGCCCGCATTCGCGAGCTGCATGCGCTGGGCGAGGACTTCAACGCCCTGCTCGACGAACTGGAAGCATGGCAGACGCAGTGGCAGCATGAAAACGCGTCGCTGGCGCACAAGGCCGCGCACGACAGCCTGACAGGCCTGCCCAATCGCGCGCACTTCGAAGAACAGCTGGACCGCGCCATCCACGACGCCGCCGTGCTTAACCGGCGCGTGGCAATCATGTTCCTGGACAGCGACCGCTTCAAGGAAATCAATGACGGCATGGGGCACGCGGCCGGCGACGCCGTTCTGATCAATATCGCCGCCCGCGTGCGAGGCCAGCTGCGTGAAGGCGATGTCGTCGCCCGCCTGGGCGGAGACGAGTTCGCCGTCATGCTTTCGCCCCTGCGCGAGCTGAGCGACGCGCAGCGCATCGCCGACGACATCCTGTTGGGCATGCGCGCGCCGATCCGCCTGCCCAACGGCGAGGACATCGTCTGCTCCCTGAGCATCGGCATCGCGGTCTTTCCGGACCATGCCGACAACGCCGCCGATCTGTTCGATGTCGCCGACAGCGCGATGTACCACGCCAAGCGCCGCGGTGGCGGCACGCAATCGACCGCAGGTCGCCGTGGACGTTCCGCGCGCGAAATCTATAACGCCTACAACTAGAGGAGTTCGTCCGTGTCCGCCATCCATCCATCCGCCACCAGCCGGTTTCACGCCCGCGCCGCCGCGCATCTGCGCCGCGTCCTGTGGCTGGCCTGCGCGGCGCTGCTGCTGGCCGGCTGCCAGACCGTGCCGCAGGGACTGACGCCGGCGCAGATCGCGGTGCTGAAGCAGGAAGGCTTCAAGCAGACCGATGAGGGCTGGGAACTGGGATTGTCCGACAAGGTGCTGTTCGACTTCGACGCCTATGTCGTCAAGCCCGAGGCCCGCGACAATATCCAGCGCCTGACCGGTAATCTGCTGCGCGTCGGAATCGAACACATGCGGCTGGATGGGCATACCGACAACATCGGCGCGGCCGACTACAACCAGCAATTGTCCCTGCGGCGCGCGCAGGCCGTTGCCGACGTCGTACAAGCCGCCGGCATGCCCGCCGCCAATGTCGGTGTGCGCGGCCTGGGCGCGAGCCGCCCCATCGCCGACAACGGGACTGCCGCGGGCCGCGCGGAAAACCGCCGCGTCGCGATCGTCATCACGGCGGCGTAAGCCCGCCCGATCGCGGTTCCCCGCCCCCGCCTGCCGCTGAAGCGAGACTGCGCGCGCCGCGCGCCGGGCCTGGCAAGGCGCCGCGCGGGTCAGGCGGCCGCCCACCGCTGGATGCGCAGGGCCATCCGGGCGACGAATCCGGGCCGTGACATGTGCCGCTCGATGTGCAAGCGCAGCCATTGGTCCACCTCGGCCTCCCACGCGAGCGAGGCATGCGCCGGCGCTGCCGGCTTGGACATGGCGGCCATGCTCTGCATGGCACCCGAAGCCGCGGCGCGCGCCAGGCGCCTCCGGATGCGGTCTTCTATGCATGGCCCGATCCTGCCATCGAGCAGGATGGCGCGATAGGCGCCAACCGTGTCCGCATATCCCCCCTGTCCCGCGGCCGGCAATCCCGCCGCGCCGGATATGTCCTTGGCGACCAGCAGCTCCGGCAAGACATGCGCGATCGCCGATAGGATCTTCGGATCGACCACCAAGGCATGGAATGCCGCGACCACGTGGGTATGCCCCGCGGCCACTGCCTTGGCAACCCCCGCGGGCTCGCCCACAGACCTGGCCTGCAGCAGTCCTGGCAGGCTGTCTGCGATGACGGGCAGAAGCGCCTCATCGACCAGCATCGCGTGGTAGGACGCCACGGCTTGCGCATGCCCCTTCTGCATGGCCAGCGCCAGGCCCGGCGCCCCCCACGAGCCTCGCGCCAGCAGCGCTTTGGGCAGTACATGCCGGATGAACGGCAGCAAGGCGGGATCGGCGATGAAGTCATGGTATGCGTCGATGGCGGCCGCATGGCCTTGCTCCAATGCGCTGTGCAATGCCGTGGACTGGCCCAGGGGATCCTTGCCGGTGACCAGGGCGGGAAGGCTGTCCTTCATGCATTCCAGGATGGCCGGCTGAACCAGGACGCGGCGGTACGCGTCGAGGGCCCCGGCCTGCCCCTTGTTCATCGCCCACCATAGGACGGATTGATAATATTTGCGGGCACCTGGGCGCTCGCTTGCGGTGCGAATCCCGAGCAGCGTGGGCATATCCTCCCGGATTTCCGGGAAGAGGGCGGGATCGAGCAGCATGCTGCCGTAGGCCAGGATGGCGGCCGCGCTACCGCCGTCCATGGCGTAGATCAGCGGGCTCCCGACCTGCAGCGCACGGCCGAAACGCGTACCGGTGCCCGCCAGCAGGCAGAGCAGCCTGCGACGGATCTTTGGCAGGATGGCCGGATCGGTCAGCATGGCGCGATACGCCTCGACCGCTCCGGCACGGTCGCGATGCATGGCGGCGACCAGGGCTGGAGTGCTGCCCTTGCAGTCGGCGACCAACAGGTCGTGCAATACCGCGCCGACAGCGGGCAACACCGCCGGGGAGCACAGCAGGCGATGCCATGCGCCGATACCCGCCACGTTGTCCGCCACCATGGCGTCGTACAGCATCGGCGTCTCGTGGTTGCCGCACAGCAGGCGGTAGAGCTGCTGGCTTTTCCGCTGCGTGGGCGCGGCGCCGCCCCACCCTTGCTCTGCGAGCAGGCGCGCCGCATCGATGGCTGCCGCGTTGCGCTGGGCCATCCAGCGCTGCAAGCGGGTCGCCCCGCCCGGCCGGGAAACCTCGCTCAGCAGCGCGTACATATCGGGGTACCAGCTGGACGCCAGCACGAAGCCCGCGTTGCCCATGTGCATCACGCCGTCAATCAGCGCGGCCCGCTCGCTGGGCGGGAAATGATCGCGAAAATGACCGATGTTGCGATGCAGATAGCGGCACGCCTCGTCATTGCCCAGGCGCACCAGCAGGAGCAGCAGGGTATCGGTATCGGCCAGGCATTCGGCCGGCGTATCGACAAGCTCCCGGGGGTCGTCGGCACGGATGGCGGCCCGTACCTCGACCGCAGAAACGTCGGCTGCGTCCGGGCCGCGCGCCTGCCGCCACCTGCGCAAATCGGCGATCGTCAGCGGATCCGGGCTCTTCCAGCGTGCCATAGCCGTCTCCGCCTGCGAAGTCTGCCAGGCGAGCTTGCCATAGGAGAGCGCCACGGCGCGCTGGCCACGCTCGTCATGCCATTCCGCCCGCTGGACCGGGATGTCGTCCATCAGTCCCTCGGCGTGGATGGCGTCGAGCAGCGCGACGGCGATGAGCGTGGCGTCGGTCCGCAGCCTGTAGCGCTCGCCGAATTCGTCCAGCTGCACGAAGGCGTGCAAGGTCAGGCGCTCGGCGCCCAGGCCCAGGTCCAGCAGGATACCGTCCAGCGCGGCCTCGAACCACGCCGGAACGCCCGGGCCGTACTGCGCGTGCCGCAGTTCCGGCGGCGCGGCGTTCCTGAAGGCGGACAGGCATTGATCGGCGAGCAGGCTGGCCAGGTTGTCGGGCGTGATGGACTCCAGGACCAGGGTCCGGCAGGCATCGACGAAGGCCGGGTCCTGGGCGCGCAACGCCGGGGCGCGCGGATCGGAGACGGGCTCCAGGCCGATCTCGGCGGCCAGCGCATTCCAGGCGGCGTTGACGTAGTGGATTTCATAGTCGGTATAGTCTTTGCGCCGCCCGAATTTCTCGTGTACCGCTTCCTGCAGTACACCGCGCGTGCAGTCTTCCTTCATCTTCCAGAACCGGGCCTTGATGCCCCCCGCCGACATCAGCAGCCCGCGCTGCGTGGCGATGAGGTTGGACAGCGTGCCGCCTTCGCATACGTCCAGGCTTCCGGAGAGGTTCACCGCCGCGCTTATCCTGATGTGCAGCGGGATGGCGCCATCGCGCAGCAGCGCACCTATGCTTTCCAATGCCCGCTTGCCCGGACCATCGATCAATTCGGCGTAGCACTCCTGGTACGGTGCATTGAAGCGCCGGCGAAACAGGCAGTTGTAGCCATCGGCGATCTTTCGTGCCTGCTCCATCGACTTGCCCTGCGCCGCGAACTCGGCCAGGGTATCCAGCAAAACACGCATTTCATCGCGGTACTGCTCGAAGAGCGGGCCGGCGCAGAAGGCCCTGTTCGAGCCATGCAGCTCGCGGCTATAGCTGATGCCGGCGCAAGGCACGGCCTGCGTGCCCTGCGCCGAAACATCCTCTTGCCGGTAAGGTAGGAAAAACTCAGGTCGAAAACCGGCTGCGCCGATCGCGCACGCGTACATGGGCATCTCCCGCAAAACGCCTTATGTGGCGCTTGCGCGGGATCGTTCCGGACGCATCGCGGCCCGTGTTCCGCCGGGAAGCGTTGCCTGGACCTTCGAGCACGCGTGCCGCGCGCGCTTACGCTGGCGCCTCGACGCGTTCGGCATGCCGCGGTACGGCCGGATCCGGGAGGGCGGGATAGCCGGCGGAAAACACCAGCCGCCCGGCGCTCCAGGTATGGCTGACCAGCGGCTGTCCGTTCACGGTCGCGACGGCCGCCAGGTCCGCGCGCAGGCCGGCCTGGATGCGTCCGCGGTCGTGCAGCCCCGCGGCCTTGGCCGGGTTGCCAGATACCAGCGCCACGGCCTGGGGCAGCGGCAGCGACGCCTGGCGCGCGGCGACGAAGGCAGCGGCGATCAACGTAGAGGGCTGGTAGTCCGAACACAGGCAGCTGGCGACACCCGCGCGGATCGCATCGATGGCGCGCATGGAACCGCTCTGGCTTTGGCCGCGCAGCACGTTGGGCGCTCCCAGGATGGTGGGCAGGCCGCAGGAAACGGCCGCCTTGGCGGTATCCAGGGTGATGGGGAATTCGCTCATCGCCACGCCCAGCGCGCGCATCGCCGCGATGCGGTGGACGGAATCGTCGTCGTGGCTGGCCGTCGGGATGCCGTGGCGGCGCGCGCGTTCCAACAAGTGCTCGACCCGGCCGACCGCGCCTTCCTGCGCCTCGGCCTTGGCGCGCGCCGCTTCCTCGGCCTGTTCGCGGCTCATCCCGTGATTGCCCATCATGTATTCCAGATAGGCATCCAGCGTCTTGAATTGTCCCTGGCCGGGCGAATGATCCATCACCGACAGCAGATTGACCATGCCTTCGTCCATCAACGCGGTCAGGACGGGCACCGCGAACGGGTCGGTGACCTCGTAGCGGCAATGCACCCGGTTGTCCACCAGGCTGTGGGGCTTGAAGGCGTGCAGCATGCGGATGACCTGGGCCGCCGTGTCGTTGTTGCGCACGCCCCATTCGCGGTTGGCGAAGGACACCGCATGGTACGGCGTGGTGATGCCGGCCGCGGCATTGCGGCGGTCGACCTGCGCCACCGCGAATTCCAGCGGGAACAGCACGCGGGCGCGCGGCTCCGCCTCTTTTTCGATGGCATCGCAATGCAGGTCGATCAGGCCCGGCATCAGTGTTTGCCCGTGCAGTTCGACCACGCGGTCTGCTCGCGGATTCACGGGGTCCACGGCGGCAATGCGGTCGTCCTCGATCAGCAGCGACGCATTGTCCAGGACATCGTCGGCCAGCACGATGCGGGCATGGGTCAGCAGTGTGGTCGCCATGGTTACTCCTGCAGGGCCGCGGAGGCCGGTTCCAGTGCCAGGACGCGCGTCGCCACGGCATCGCGCACCGCATCGTCATGGAAAATGCCTATCACGCAGCGGCCTTCGGCCACGGCATCGCGGATCAGCGAAACGACGACTTCCCGATTTCCCGCATCCAGCGAAGCCGTCGGCTCGTCCAGCAGCAACAGCGGATGCCCGCCGATAAATCCGCGCGCGATATTCACACGTTGCTGCTCCCCGCCGGAAAACGTGGCGGGCGGCAGGTCCCACAAGCGGCGGGGCAGCCGCAGGCGTTCCAGCAGCCCGGCGGCGCGCGCGCGCGCCTGGTCGGCGGCGACGCCACGCTGGCGCAGCGGATCCGCGACCACGTCCAGCGTGGCGACACGCGGGATGGCGCGCAGGAACTGGCTGACGTAGCCGATCACGTCGCGCCGCAGCTGCAGGATGCGTTGTTCGGACGCCCGGGTCAGCTCTGTCCAATCGTCGCCGTCGCGCACCCGTATGCTGCCGGAGGTGGCCAGGTAATTGCCGTACAGGCAGCGCAGCAGCGTGCTTTTGCCGGTACCCGACGGGCCGGAGAGCACCAGGCATTCGCCGCGCGCCGCATCGAAGGACACGTCGCGCAGCACGGGCAGCGTAATGCCGCCCTGGTTGTGCAGCGTGAAGAGCTTGGACAGCCCGCGCGCTTCCATCATCATGTGTCGTTGCATCATCTCAATTACTCCGCCGTGCTTCACGCGCCCCACGACGCGGGAAACCGGTATGGTGTTGATCGGGGACGCCGCCGGAGCCGGCTTTGCCGTTCCGCCAGCGTCGCTCCCTTCGAGGGGGGGAAGCGCGCAGCGCTTCGGGGATGGGCTTCCTCTACGACTGGAGAATCGAAGAAACCAGCAATTGGGTATACGGATGCTGCGGGTCGTCCAGGATCTGGTCGGTCAAGCCGCTTTCCACGACATGGCCGCCGCGCATTACCAGCGTGCGATGCGCCAGCAGGCGCGCCACTGCAAGATCATGGGTGACCACGATGGCGGCCAGCCCCAAGTCGGCTACCAGCTGGCGCAGAAGGTCCAGCAGGCGGGCCTGCACCGAGACGTCCAGCGAGGCGGTCGGTTCATCCATGAATACCATGCGTGGATGCGTGACCAGGTTGCGGGCGATCTGCAAGCGCTGCTGCATCCCCCCGGAAAACGACGCCGGCCTGTCGTCCAGGCGGCCCACATCGATTTCCATCTTGTGCAGCCAGTTGCCCGCGACTTCACGCAGGCCGCCGTAATGTCGCTGGCCGACGGCCATCAGGCGCTCGGCGATATTGGCGCCGGCACTGACCTGCATGCGCAGGCCATCGCGCGGATTCTGCCGCACGAACCCCCAGTCGGTGCGCGCCAGCAGGCGCAGCCGGGACTGGGACAGCGTGGCCAGATCGGTCAGCCCTTCCTCACGCAGGTCGTAGGACACGCTGCCGGACTGCGGCGCGACCTGGCACGATACCGCCTGCAGCAGCGTGGTCTTGCCGGAGCCGGATTCGCCGACCACGCACAGCACCTCTCCGGCGTACAGGTCGAAATCGATATCGCGGCAGCCGTGGATGCCGTCCCAGGTGTGCGTCATGCCGCGCACGGATAGCAAAGGCGTGGGTGCCATCATGCTGCGTTCTCCCCGGCGTCCGGGCCGCGGTGTCCGGCGGCCTGGCGGTCCGCGCAGTATTCGGTATCGGAACAGACGAAGCGGCGGTTGCCCTGATCGTCCAGGATGATCTCGTCCAGGTAGCTGTCGCGCGATCCGCACAGCGCGCAGCAGTCCTGCCATTTCTCCACGGTAAAGGGATGGTCCTCGAAGTCCAGGCTGCGCACGCGGGTATACGGCGGCACGGCGTAGACGCGCTTTTCGCGGCCGGCGCCGAACAGCATCAGCGCGGGGTTGCCGTCCAGCTTGGGGTTATCGAATTTAGGGATGGGAGAAGGACGCATCATGTAGCGGTCGTTGACCACGACCGGGTAGTCGTACGTGGTGGCGATATGGCCATGCTGGGCGATGTCCTCGTACAGCTTCACATGCATGCCGCCGTATTCGGCCAGCGCATGCATGGTGCGCGTTTCGGTTTCGCTGGGCTCCAGCCAACGCAGCGGTTCCGGTATCGGCACCTGGAACACCATGATCTGCCCTTCGCACAACGGCGTTTCCGGCACGCGATGGCGGGTTTGCACGATGGTCGCGTCGCGCGTCGATTCGGTCGTTTTCACGCCGGTCACGCGGGCGAAGAAGCGTCGGATATTGATCGCGTTGGTGGTGTCGTCCGATCCCTGGTCTATCACTTTCAAGGTATCGCCGGCGCCGATAATGGCGGCCGTCACCTGGATGCCGCCGGTGCCCCAGCCATAGGGCAGCGGCATTTCCCGGCTGCCGAAGGGCACCTGGTAGCCGGGGATCGCCACGGCCTTCAGCAGCGCGCGGCGCAGCATGCGCTTGGTCGATTCGTCCAGGTAGGCGAAGTTGTAATGCGGATCGCGCGCGACGCCGGCCTGGGCGGCGCCGATGGAAGCGGGTACGGAACTGACGCTCATGATGCGATGGCCTCGTCCAGAGGGGAAGCGGCGGCGGCCCGGGCGGCCTGCCGTTCGTTGTGCGCGGCGCCGCCGCCGTGGGGATCCTCGCCGGCCTGCGTGGCGCGTTCGGCACGCATCCGGCGCACCAGTTCCAGGTTGGCCTGGAAATCCACGTAGTGCGGCAACTTCAAATGCTGGACGAAGCCGGAGGCCTCGACGTTATCGCTGTGATACAGCACGAATTCGTGATCGTTGGCGGGGGAATCGGCGGGTTCGCCGAGTTCCGCCGCGCGCAGGGCCCGGTCTACCAGCGCCATGGACATGGCCTTGCGTTCGCCGTAGCCGAATACCAGCCCGTAGCCGCGCGTGAAGCGCGGGCCTTCCTGCGGATTGCCCGCGAACTGGCTTACCATCTGGCACTCGGTGACATCGATTTCGCCCAGCGTGACGGCGAAACCCAATTCTTCGACGAACATCCCGACTTCGACCGATCCA
>NZ_JBMQQZ010000101.1:0-66159 GCF_057362025.1 Bordetella sp.
GCAGTGTATGACCTGGGCGGCGGTACTTTCGATATCTCCATTATCGAAATCGCGGACGTCGACGGCGAAAAGCAGTTCGAAGTGCTGTCCACCAACGGCGATACCTTCCTGGGCGGCGAAGACTTCGACCAGCGGATCATCGACTACATCATCGGCGAGTTCAAGAAAGAGCAGGGCGTCGATCTGTCGAAGGACGTGCTGGCGCTGCAACGCCTGAAAGAAGCGGCCGAAAAGGCCAAGATCGAGCTGTCTTCCAGCCAGCAGACCGAAATCAACCTGCCGTACATCACGGCCGATGCTTCCGGTCCCAAGCACCTGAACCTGAAGATCACGCGCGCCAAGCTGGAAGCGCTGGTCGAGGACCTGATCGAGCGCACCATCGAACCGTGCCGCGTCGCGATCAAGGATGCCGGCGTCAAGGTGTCGGAGATCCACGACGTGATCCTGGTCGGCGGCATGACGCGCATGCCCAAGGTGCAGGAGAAGGTCAAGGAATTCTTCGGCCGCGAACCGCGCAAGGACGTGAATCCGGACGAAGCCGTGGCCGCGGGCGCCGCGATCCAGGGCTCCGTGCTGTCGGGCGACCGCAAGGACGTGTTGCTGCTGGACGTGACGCCGCTGTCCCTGGGTATCGAAACCCTGGGCGGCGTGATGACCAAGATGATCCAGAAGAACACGACCATACCCACCCGGTTCTCGCAGACGTTCTCCACGGCCGATGACAATCAGCCGGCGGTGACCATCAAGGTCTTCCAGGGCGAACGCGAGATTGCCGCGGGCAACAAGGCGCTGGGCGAGTTCAACCTGGAAGGCATTCCGCCGTCGCCGCGCGGCGTGCCGCAGATCGAAGTAACGTTCGATATCGACGCCAACGGTATCCTGCACGTGTCCGCCAAGGACAAGGGCACGGGCAAGGAAAACAAGATCACCATCAAGGCGAACTCGGGTCTGTCGGAAGAAGAGATCCAGCGCATGGTGAAGGATGCCGAAGCCAACGCCGACGAGGATCATCGCCTGGCCGAACTGGCGCAGACGCGCAATCAGGCGGACGCGCTGGTGCACGCCACCCGCAAGTCGCTGACCGAGTATGGCGATAAGCTCGAGGCTGCCGAAAAGGAAAGCATCGAGGCCGCGATCAAGGACCTGGAAGCCACCCTGAAGGATGGCGACAAGGAGACGATCGATGCCAAGGTGCAGGCGCTGTCCACGGCGTCGCAGAAGCTGGGCGAGAAAATGTACGCCGATATGCAGGCGCAGCAGGCCGCGCAGCAGCAAACGGCGGCGGACAACGCCAAGCCGGCGGACGACAATGTGGTCGATGCCGACTTCAAGGAAGTGAAGCGCGACCAGTGATGAACCGCCGCGCGGTATGACGGTGAACACGCCCGGGCCCGGATGATTTCCGTGCCCGGGCGCGGTCGTATGTAAACAGGGTTTTGGTCGGCGCGGGCAGGTCCCGGCGTATGCGGCGGCGCCCTCGCAAGAAGAAAAGCCTCTGGAAGATCATGGCAAAACGTGACTATTACGAAATCCTGGGTGTTGCCAAAAACGCCTCGGACGATGACATCAAGAAGGCATATCGCAAGCTGGCGATGAAATACCATCCGGACCGCAATCCGGATAACAAGGATGCCGAGGAAAAGTTCAAGGAAGCCAAGGAGGCCTACGAGGTCCTGACCGACGAGCAGAAGCGCGCCGCGTACGACCGGTACGGCCATGCGGGCGTGGATCCCAACGCTGCCGGCGGTATGGGGGCCGGCATGGGCGGCGGCTTTGCCGATGCCTTCGGGGATATCTTCGGCGAGATCTTCGGCGGCGCGGCGCGCCGTGGCGGCGGTCCGCAGGTGTACCGGGGCGCCGACCTGAAGTACGCGCTGGAGATCACCCTGGAACAGGCGGCCAACGGTTTCGATACCGAAATCCGCGTGCCCAGCTGGGAAAACTGCGAGGTTTGCCACGGCTCCGGCGCCAAACCCGGCACCACGCCCAAGACCTGCCGCACCTGCGGCGGTTCGGGTGCGGTACGCATGCAGCAAGGCTTTTTCAGCGTCCAGCAAACCTGCCCGACCTGCCATGGCAGCGGCAAGGAAATCACCGATCCCTGCACCAACTGCGATGGCGTGGGCCGTATCCGCCGCAACAAGACGCTGCAGGTGAAGATACCTGCCGGGATCGACGACGGCATGCGGATCCGCTCGGCCGGCAACGGCGAGCCGGGATTGAACGGCGGCCCGCCGGGCGATCTTTATGTGGAAATCCACATCAAGCCGCACAAGATATTCCAGCGCGACAACGACGACCTGCACTGCGAGCTGACGATCCCGTTCACCACGGCGGCGCTGGGCGGCGACCTGCAGGTGCCCACGCTGGGGGGCAAGGCTGAGATCACTATCCCGGAAGGCACGCAGTCGGGCAAGACCTTCCGCCTGCGCGGCAAGGGGATACGCGGTGTGCGGGGCAGCTATCCGGGCGACCTTTACTGCCACGTGGTGGTAGAGACGCCGGTACGCCTGAGCGAAGAGCAGAAGAGCATCCTGCGGCAGTTCGAGGCATCGCTGAACGATGGCGGCGACAGGCATTCGCCGCAAAGCAAATCCTGGACGGATCGCGTGAAGGAATTCTTCAGCTGATCATGCGCGCGGTTGCGCCGGTTGCCGACGTGCCGCGTGCGCGGGCCTGAAAAAAAGCCCGGGTTCCTTCAAAGGAGCCCGGGCTTTTGCTTTATGGCGGGGCGGTGTGACCCGGACCTGCTTCAGTCCACCTTGGCGCCGACTTCCTTCACGACCTTGCCGTACTTGGGGATATCGGCACTGATCTGGGCCAGCATTTGTTCCGGTGTAACGTTGACCGGCTCGGCGCCCAGGGTCGCGTAGACCGTCTTCACTTCGTCGCTGTTGGCGGCTTCGTTGAAGGCGGCGTTCAGGCGCTTGACGACGGCCGGCGGCAGGTTGGCCGGGCCGAGCACGCCGTTGTACAGGATCACTTCGGCGGCCGGCACGCCGGCTTCCGCGATGGTGGGCACGTCAGGCGCGGCAGCAATGCGCTTGGGCGTGCTGACCGCCAGTGCGCGCAGCTTGCCGGCTTTCACCTGGGAGATGGCTGGCGGCATGCTACTCCATGCGTAGGCCACGTCGCCCGACAACAGGGCCTGGATGATGGGGGCACTGCCCTTGTAAGGGATATGGACGGCCTGCACATTGGCCGCGCGGTCCATCATTTCACTGGCAAGGTGGATGATGGTTCCGTTGCCCGACGACCCGTAGGCGTAGGTGCCCGGCTTGGATGCCAGCATGGCGATCAGGCCCTTTACGTCTTTGGCGGGCGAGTCCGCCTTGACCACCAGCATCAGCGGGGAGCTCGAAACCAGCGAAATGGGCGTGAAGCTCTTGACGGTGTCGAAGGGCAGCTTGGGATACAGGCTGGCATTGATGGCGTGCGTCGTCGTGTCCTGCAGCAGCAGCGTGTAGCCATCGGGAGCCGAGCGCGCCACGGTGTCGGCCGCGATCGTGGTACCCGCGCCCGGCCGGTTTTCCACGACGATGTTCTGCTTCAGGATCGAGCTGGCCTTGGAGGCGACCGTGCGCGCGATGACATCCGAAATGCCGCCGGGAGGAAAGCCCACGAGGAGGCGAATCGGCCGGTTGGGAAAGTCGTCGGCCTGGGCCCGGGCGCCGGTGCTGGCGGATAGGGCGAAGAGGCAGGCGAAGACGGTCAATAGACTGCGAGTACGCATAGAAACTCCGAACGGATTTGAATAATCAGGGCGGTAACGCGGCTGGCTCGATGTGCCGCGCGATGACTGCGGACGCTTGCGTCCTTTGTTTTCCCCCACCGCCCGAACCCCTTGATTTGTTCGGCCCCGCCCATGCCGCGCGGGCATGGGCCGGTGTCCGGTTGCCACTTATTCTGTCGAGGACCGGTTCAGGCCTGGGCCTGGTACCAGTCCAGTATTTGCGCCCCGGTCATGAACTTCACGCGATCATGGCCCGCGACGTACGCCAATGCTTCCTCGAAATATTTGATCCGGTGCGGCACGCCGCTCAGGAAGGGGTGGACGGCGATGCCCATGACCCGCACCTGGTCCGCGCCTTCCTGGTAAAGGCGGTCGAAGGTGTCCTTGACGCGAATCAGCAATTCGTCGGAAGAGTGGTGCTGCACGGCCACTACGGGAATGTCGTTCAGCTCCAGGGCGTAAGGCATCGCCACCATATCGCCGGTGGCCGTGCGTACCTTGCAGGGCTGGTCGTCCAGGCACCAGTCCCCGATGTAGCGGATGCCCGCTTCGTGCAGGTAGTCGACGGTTTCCAGTGTCTGCGTCAGTCCCGGGCCAAGCCAGCCCACCGGTTTCTTGCCGGTGAACTGTTCGATGGTGTCCACCGTGCGCTTGATCATCGCGCGCTGGTCATCCACCTGGTGCGTCGGCATCTGGATAAAGCCATGGCCCATGAACTCCCAGCCGGACTTGTGGGCTTCCTCCGCGACACGCGGATAGTTCAGGCAGACACTACCGTTGATGGACAGTGTCGGCACGATGCCCAGCTTGTCCAGCGCGGCTTTCAGCCGCCAGAAACCGACACGCATGCCGTATTCATGCCACGCCCAGTTGGCGATATCGGGCAGCGCCGTGACGCCCGTGGGCGGCGGCAGTACCTGCCGGGGCATGTAGCGGTCGATCTGCCAGTCCTCGACGTTGACGATGGGCCAGACGATCACGCGCGCCCCGTCGGGCGGGGTCAGCTTGCGGCGATCGATGATCGCCGAATAATCGATGCGTTCCTTGGGTATCATGAATAGTCCATATAATGGATGTTTGACCCGGGCATTCCGCCTCTGTATTGTTCAGGGCAATGTATTTAGCGGTGAAATGCCTGTCAACGATCCTCAATAAAGTATCCATAATCTGGAAATTACTGTCGTGGTTAACCCTGAGTCCGTTGTCGAACCGGATGCCGGCGATATTCTTGCCCCAGGTGTTGCCGCCGGCCCCGCGCCCGGCGGCACGCAAGCCATCCGCCGTGTCGTCGGTGTCCTGAAAACGCTGGCGCAGCACCAGGAAACCGGCCTGCGCTTCGTCGATGTGGCGCGCCTGTGCGGGCTGGAAGCCCCCACCGCTCACCGCATGCTGAAGGCCCTGGTGGCAGAGGGCATGGTGTCGCGGGATGCCCGCGGGCGCCGCTATCGGCTGGGTACCCTGGTCTTCGAGCTGGGGCTGGTGGCTGCCCCGCAATTCAACTTGCGCGAACTCTGCGCCGCTTCGCTCCAACGCCTGGCCGAGGCGACCGGCGATACCGCCTTCCTGTTTATCCGGCGCGGCAACGATGCCGTATGCATCAGCCGCGTACAGGGTCATTTCCCCATCCAGACGCCTGTGGTTACCGTGGGCAGCCGGCAGCCGCTGGGTGTGAACGCAGGGGGATTGGCCATCCTGCTGGCCCTGGCGCCCGGCGAGGTCGACCGTGTGGTCGAGGCCATCCGGCCGCGCATCGGCGCCTATGGCGAACTGGACGAACGCGACCTGAAAGAGGCGATCGCAGCCGGCCGCGCGCAGGGCTATGCCGCGATCGGCGAAAAGGCCGTGCCCGGCGTAACGGCGATCGGATTGGCGGTACGCAACCCCTTTGGCGCCCCCGTGGCCGCCCTGGCGATCGCGGCGATTTCCAGCCGCATGACGCCGGCGCGGCAGGCTGCCCTCTACCCATTGCTGCGCAACGAAGTGAATGTAATCGGAACCCTCTTGTATCGGTGACTCCATGACAGAAGCAAAAACAGCGCCGGCGCCCGCCGGCGAACGACCGGCGACTTTTGATCCGGCCAATCCCGGCGGTGCCTTCGCGCCGGAAGGCAGGTTCGAGCTGGCGGGCGCGGCCGACGGTCCGCTCGCCCGGTTGCGCGTCGGCGTGAAGGACATGATCGACGTCGAAGGCCGCATCACCGGTGCCGGCAATCCGGATTGGCTCGCCACGCATGACGCCGCGACCCGGCATGCGCCCGTGGTGGCGCAATTGCTGGCCGCCGGTGCGGATGTGGTCGGCAAGACCATGACGGACGAACTGGCCTATAGCCTGAATGGCGAGAACTTCCATTACGGCACGCCGGTGAACCCGGTCAGCCCCACGCGTATTCCCGGCGGCTCGTCCTGCGGGTCGGCGGTGGCGGCGGCCAGCGGCTTGTGCGATATCGGGCTGGGTACGGACACCGCCGGTTCCATCCGCCTGCCGGCGACCTTCTGCGGGGCCTGGGGCCTGCGCCCCACGCATGGGGCCGTGTCGAGCGAGGGTGTGGTACCGCTGGCGCCCAGTTACGACGTGGTCGGCTGGATTGCGCGCGATGCCGCTACGCTGGCGCGCGTCGGGCAAACCGTGCTGCCCGTGGCGGCCGCCGGCCAGGGCGGCCTGCCCGGACGGCTGCTGGTGGCCGACGATGCCTGGGCGCTGGCGTCCGAGGACGTGCGGCAGGGCCTGGCCAAGCCCCGGGAGAGCATGATGGAGAAGTTCGGGGTCGTGGAACACGTCACTCTCGCGGCCGAAGGATTGCTGGCGTGGCAGCAGGTCTTCCGGGTGATACAGGGACGCGAGGTCTGGGCCGCGCACGGCGAATGGATCACACGCCATGCGCCGCGTTTCGGTCCGGATATCGGCGAGCGCTTCCAGTGGGCCTCGACGATCACGGCCGACGAGGCGCATGCCGCCACCGCGCAGCGCCGGCGGATCGCCGCGCATCTGGACGACTTGCTGGGCGACGCGGTGCTTTGCCTGCCGACCGTTTCTTTCGTTGCGCCGGTCAAGGGTTCCCCCACGGCCGCGGAGGACCGTACACGCGCCCTGTGCCTGCTTTGCATCGCCAGCCTGGCGGGCTTGCCGCAACTGACCATGCCCGTGATTGTAGGGAACCAGTATGCCGTGGGTCTGTCATTGATCGGAGCGCGCGGGCGCGACCGTGCGCTGCTCGACTGCGCAATGCGTATCTCATCGTAGATCTGGCGATACACTGCCTGTCGCTGCACGTCCCTGCGCGGTCCTGCCGGCGGCCATCCTGATGCGTCGGCCGGTGCCGCGCCCCGCCATTTACAGGAGCCACCGATGTCCGACACGCTTTCCGCAGCTTCCCACGGTCCGGCCCGGTACAGCCGGCCCGCGATCATTCTGCACTGGCTGATTTTTCTCGTGGTCGCGCTGGCGCTGTTCGCCATCGAAATCAGAGGCCCGCGCGGCAGCGATTCGCGGGCCTTCTGGACCGGTATCCACATGTGGGCTGGCGTGACGGTGCTATGCCTGACGGTGGCGCGGCTGGTGTGGCGACTGGTCCATGGCGCGCCCGCGGCCGAACAAGGCGGCGGCTGGCTGCAAACCTGTGCGCGCTCGCTGCACTGGCTTTTCTATCTCCTGCTGATCGCGCAGCCCTTGCTGGGTATCCTGATGATCAATTCCGATGGCCATCCCGTACAGCTGATGGGCACGGGGATCTCCATTTCGCTCATCGGAGAAAACGGTCTTGCCGATAACCTGGAGGACATCCATGAATTCGTGGGAAACGCGCTGTACTACCTGATCGGACTGCACGCGCTTGCGGCGCTGTGGCATCAGTACGTCCTGAAGGACGGCACCCTGCGCAAGATGCTGTGGCGTTAAGGCTCGAAGGGCTGGACGGCGCTTGCCCGCCGCCCGGCCCCGCGCGTGGCCGTGCCAAGTCCGTCCATGCGATACAACCCATGCCACCCGCAGGTCGTGGCGGCTTCCCGTCGCGTCAGCCTCGCACGTAGTAGATACGCATCGCCTGCTGCTTTTGCGCCGAGTCCATCACTTTGATGGTGACGCCGCGCGCGATGAATCCGTCGGGCAATTGCAGCGTGCCGCTAAGGTTATCGAAGCGGTCCATGTCGACGGGTAAGGCATCCGGCGTGATGGTGCCGCTGCGTCCGTTCGGATAACGGCCTTCGATGGCGAACTCCATGGTGCCCTTGAACGGTACACCGGCGGTGTCCTTGTCGCGCATGACCAGCACCTGGTAAGTAAGTTGCCCGGGCTGGCGCGACAGCGTTGCCGACCGTATGCCGATGGGGCCCCCGCGGGGATCCGGCGGGACGGCGTCCTGGAACAGCGCGAGATCCTTGTTCAAGCCCTGGATCTGCTGGCGCGCCTGCGCCAAATCCGCCGTCAGCTTGTCGTGCGTGGCGCGCGCGGCGTCACGCTGCTGGGTGAGTTCTTCGACCTGGCCTTGCAGGCGCTGGCGGTCGACATTGGCGGCGCTGAGCTCGCCATGCAACTGTTCGGATTGCTCGACCGTAAGCCGCTGCGGGCCGTAGTTGGTTTGCAGGAACAATACGCCGCCGGCGCCCAGCACAATACCGGCCAGCATGAGAACCAGCCAGCGCGGCATGCGCCGCGAACGTTTTCCGGGTTGATAAACCGAAGGTTTGAAAACCGCGCGCTGCGACCGTCCGAACATCCCATCCATCCAAAAAAGAAAACGCCCCTATGCTGCACCGGCAAGTCCGCCGGCTGCTCCACGGGCCTTTTTGCCTTGGAGCGGCCCTGGACGAGAAAACAAGCCTTGCCTGGCGTCCCGCCGCCGGGGCTGGCGGTCTGGTAACGGCGCGGTTCGCATGCGTACCGTGCCTGTCGACCGGGCCGCCCGCAGGGCGTGCCGATCGATGAAAGCCTGAAAGGATAACCCGCCAGGCCATGGCTTAGCTATTTCGACAAGCCTGGTTGCCTACCTTGATATTGTGAAATATCCCGTCAGGCCCTGTCGCCGCTCCGCAAGCTGGCATCCAGGTCGGCCAGGCGCCGCGGTGTGCCGACATCCACCCAGCGACCCGGGTGGCGGCAACCGCGCACCGCGTGCCGCGCGATGGCCTGCGCCAGCAAGGGTCCCAGGCGCGCGGGGGAGCCCGGCGTGATGCCGGCAAACAGGGCCGGGTGGTAAATGCCGATACCCGAGAACGTTAGTCGTTGCCCTTCCGTGGGATGCAGGGTGCCGTCCGGCCTGGCCAGGAAGTCGCCGGCAGGGTGGTGTTCGGGGTTATCGACCATCAGCAACCACGCCAGCGTCGCGACGCCATCGATGTCCCGCCCCAGCGCGGATGCCTGGGCCGGGTCCCAATCGCACCAGACATCGCCGTTGATCACCAGAAAAGGCGACTCGCCGAGCAGCGGCAGGGCCAGGGCGATGCCGCCGGCCGTCTCCAGCGCCGTACCTTCGCGGGAATACGCCAGCCGGGCACCGTAGGCGGAGCCGTCGCCCAGCGCCGCTTCCAGCCGATCCCCCAGCCAGGCGTGGTTGATGACGATGTCTTTCAGGCCGGCCGCGACCAGTCGTTCGATATGCCAGGCGATCAGCGGCTTGCCGCCGGCCTGCAGCAGCGGCTTGGGGAGGGTGTCGGTCAATGGCCGCATGCGCTCGCCACGGCCCGCCGCCAGGATCATGGCGCGCATCAGAAGGTGTATCCCACCGTGGGCTGGCGGTCGTCCAGTTTATCGAGCAGGCGCAGTAGCGGCGCGAACGCGCCATAGCGGCCCGCCACCTGACGGACGTAGGTGTTGACGCGGGGTATATGCGCCAGGTAGCCGGCTTTGCCGTCGCGGTGGTGCAGGCGCGCGAATACGCCCAGAATGCGCAGATTGCGCTGCAGCCCCATCCACTCGTAAGCGCGGTGGAAATCGGCGAAATCCGCCGCTACCGGCAAGCCCGCCGCGCGCGCCATTTCCCAGTATCGGATGGCCCAGTCCAGTTGCTGCGGCTCTTCCCAGGTGGTGCGGGCGTCGGTCACCAGCGAAGCCAGGTCATAGGTGATGGGGCCGGCCAGCGCATCCTGGAAATCGATAATGCCGGGGTTGGGCCCGTAGCGGTCGCCATCGGTTGCCATCAGGTTGGGCGAGTGGAAGTCCCGATGCACCAGCACGGACGGTTGCGTGCCGTTGGCGGTGGATAGCAGCGAGAAGACGTTCTGCAATGCCTCTTGCGATGCGGAGTCCAGCGTGATGCCGTGATGCCGCGCGACGTACCAGGTGGGGAACAGTTCCAGTTCCGTCATGAGCCGGCCGCTGTCGTAATGCGCGAGGCCGCGGACGGATGCCTGCTGCATGCGTACCAGCGCGGCCAGGGCTTGCCGATACAGCGTTTGCAGCGTCGCGTCGTCCAGCCCTTCCTGGATGCGCTGGTAGTACGTGCACGGACCGAGGTCGGACAGCAGCAGGAAGCCCTGTGCCTGGTCCTGGGCCAGGATGGCGGGCACATTCAACCCGGCATCGCGCAGCAGGCCGGCGACGTGCAGGAACGGGCCGGTATCCTCGTGGCCCGGCGGCGCATCCATCGCGATGACGGACCCGGCGCCGGCATCCAGCCGGAAGTAACGGCGAAAACTGGCGTCGCTGGAGGCGGGACGCAAGGTATCGTGTCGCAGGGCCAGGGATGCGGGCAGGCCGCGCAGCCAATGGCGCAGCGCGTCCAGGCGGGAATCGGCGGAGGTGGGCAAGGAAACGACCTGTAGGCGGAAAGTGGCGATTTTCGGGGGGCGGGCGTCCGGTTATACGGCGAGATCGCGCATGCCGGCAAACCCGCGGCTGCGCTGACGCTCAGCTTATCTATAATACCGGCTCTTCGCGGGTTTCACGGGATGGGCGTAGCCCGCCGTTCCAGCCGCATTGCCCTTTTTTCAGGTCTCCTCGTACGTGCGCATCGTCCGGTCGTTGATCCTATTCCTTGCTGGCGCGGTCTCTGTCGCCCAGGCCCAAGTCGCAACGGATACGTCAGCGAATTCGAAGTCGTCGGCGCCGTCTGTTTCCCAAAGCGGATCGCCGGATGTCGAGGTCCTGGGGCTGCGCTCGTCGCCCGGGCTGCGCGTGCACCGGCTGGCCAGCGACCAGGCGCCTGCCTACCTGGAAGCGGACACCATGGACGGCGACCCGGACTCCAATGTGACGCTGACGGGCAGCGCCCAGGTTCGCCGCATCGATTCCGTGCTGAAGGGCGACCAGATCACCTATCGCCGCGCATCCGGTGAAATCGATTCACAGGGCAGCGCGCGGCTGATGCGGGACGGCACGCTGGTGACCGCGCCGGCGATGAAGTACAACATCGACGCCGACAGCGGCCAGTTGAGTTCGCCCGAATTCTGGCTGGGCGCCACGGGTGGCTTCGCCAAGGCAGACCACGCGGACATCTTCAGCCGTTCCACGATGCGCCTGCAGAACACCACTTACACCGGTTGCGCCTGCGCGGAACCCTCGTGGTACATCAAGTCCAAATCGGTCGACCTGGACTTCGACGAGAACGAAGGCGTGGCTCGCGACGGCGTGCTGTATTTCAAGGACGTGCCCATCCTGGCGTCGCCTTATATGACCTTCCCGGTCAAGAAGGAACGCAAATCCGGCTTCCTGCTGCCGACCTACGGCTCCACCAGCCGCAGCGGCTTCGAGATCGAGGCCCCGTATTACTTCAACCTGGCGCCGAACTACGATGCCACCTTGTATCCGCGGCTGCTATCCAAGCGCGGGCTGCAACTGGGTGGGGAGTTCCGTTATCTGGGCTCTTCGTATTCCGGCATGCTGATGGGTACGTACCTGCCCAGCGATAACCTGACCGGCGAAAAGCGGTGGATGTACAGCACCCGGCATGCGCAGAACCTCGGGGATGGTTTCTATACGAGCTGGAATATCACCGGCGTTTCGGATAACGACTACTACCGTGATTTTTCGACCATCGGCTTGAACGATGCCTCGACGACGTATCTGCCGCGGCAGGGCATGGTCGGCTGGAGGAACCAGTACTGGCAGACCTATGCGCAGGTGTACAAGTACCAGACCCTCCAGGATGTGGATGCTCTCATCGTCCCACCCTATGACAAGGTCCCGGAGTTGTACTTGCGAGGCCAGCGCTACAATTTTCACGGCTTCGACGCGGAATTCACCAGTACGGCGACCCGGTTCGAGCGTACCCTGGTGGGGCCCGCCGATAACCTGCAAGGCGCCATCAACGGCCATTACGGCCCCAATGGCGATCGCCTCGAAATGTACCCCACGCTGTCGTTCCCCATTGTGCGCCCCGGCTGGTACATCACGCCCAAGATCGGCTACAACTACACGCAATACCAGAGTACGAACTGGTACGGCGGCGACTGGAACAACCTGGGCACGACCAACTACCCCAGCAGCATGTCGCGCGGCTTGCCGATTTTTTCGGTGGACAGCGGCATGACCTTCGAACGCGATACCACGCTGTTCGGCAAGGATTCCATACAGACCCTGGAGCCGCGCCTCTACTATCTGCGCGTGCCGTATCGCGATCAATCGAAACTGCCGAATTACGATACCGCCCTGGCCGACTTCAGCTTCGCCCAGGCATTCGAGGAAAACATCTACACCGGCGGTTGGGACCGTATCGCCAATGCGAACCAGTTGACGGCCGCGCTGACCACGCGCTGGCTCGATGCCAGCACCGGCTTCGAGCGCCTGTCGGCCTCCGTGGGGCAGCAGCTCTACTTCGAAGACCAACGCGTCACGTTGCCCAACGAGACGCCGCGGACCAATGTCCGGTCCAATTTCCTTGCCGAAACCACCGCCGCGCTGACGGACACCTTGAGCACCACGCTCAGTGCGCAATACGATCCGTACAACAGCCGGTTCCAGCAAGGCCTTGTGTCGGCGCGCTGGGCTCCGCAGCGGTTGACCTCTGTTTCCGTGTCTTACCGCTACCAGCGCGATCCCCCGACGGTCAGCACGGGTGCCCAGCAATCGTACGTCCAAGGGCAAAACCAGATCAGCCTGGCTTTCCAATGGCCGTTCACCGAGCGGATATACGGGTTGGGCCGGGTCGATTATTCCTTGCATACCGGCCCGATCACGGACTCCAATGGCGTGCCGACGCAGGATTCCCGCCGTGTTACCCAAGCCATCGCCGGTGTAGAGTACAAAGGCGACTGCTGCTGGACGGGCCGGGTGGTGTTCCAGCGCTATTCCGTGGCGGCCGACGAGGTCAATACCGCGGTATTTTTCCAGCTGGAGTTGACCGGCCTGGGCGCGCTGGGCACCGACCCCTTGAAACTGATGCGTCGCAGCATACCCGGCTACGAGTCGGTCAACCCGCCGCCGCAGCCTGGAACGACTTTCGAAAGGTATGAATGATGCGTAGTGTGTTTTTGCCGGCCAGCCTTGCGCGCGGCGTCCTGATGCTGGTTGCCTGCGTCGCGCTGCCCATGGCGGCGGTCGCGCAATCGCAAGCCCCGTCCCATGGACGACCCGCCGTGCAAAACCGCAAACCGGCTGCCAAGCCGGCCGCGCCCACGCCCACGCCGGCGGACACCTCCGCTCCGTCGTCGGCCCCGCAAGGCGACCAGTTCGCCGACGGTATCGCGGCGGTTGTGAACAAAGACGTCATCACGATGCGGGAAGTCAACGAGGGTGTGAAGACCGCCACCCAGGAATTGAGCCGCCAGAATATCCAGTTGCCCGATGTGAAGGTCCTGCAGCGCCAGGTGCTCCAGCGCCTGATCATGGAAGATCTGCAGCGCCAGGAAGCCAAGCGCCTGAACATCCGTATCGACGACGCGCAAGTGGATCAGGCGATCGGCACCGTGGCCCAGCGCAACAAGATGTCGACGGACCAACTGCGCCAGGCCATCGAAAAGCAGGGGATTACCTGGCAGGCGTATCGCAAGAACATCCGCGGCGAAGTACTGGCGGATCGCCTGCGCCAGCGTACGGTCGATGCCAGCCTGGTGATTTCCGACGCGGACGTCGATGCCTTCCTCAAGGAGCAGCAGCGCCGCCAGGGCGCACGGGGCGCGGCGCCCGCCGGGCCGGGACCGGCCGCCGCGGCCGCGCCGCAGGCGCAGGTGGCGGCCGGTCCGGAAATCGTCGGTCTGGCGCAGATCCTGGTGCGCGTGCCGGAAAGCGCGTCGCGCGAACAGATGGCCGTGCTGCGCAAGAAAGCAGAGGACATCCTGGCGCGCCTGAAGAGCGGCGGCGACTTCGCCAGCATCGCGGCAGCCAGCTCCGACGGTCCGGAAGCCTTGCAGGGCGGTGCGATGGGCGACCGGCCGCTGGAAGGCTGGCCCGATCTGTTCGTCAATGCCATTGCCAACCTGAAGAAGGGCGACGTATCGGGCATTATCCAGAGCGGTAACGGCTTCCATATCCTGAAGGTACTGGACCGGCGCAGTGCCGGCGCGCCCGCGCCGGCGCGCAATCCGGCGCAGACGCCGGCCTCGGCGCCCGCCGCGCCGCTGCCCAACCCCAGTTCGGACGGCGCCGTCCCGCTGCCGCAAGGGCCCGTGCAGGTCACCCAGACGCATGCGCGGCATATCCTGATCAAGACCTCCGCCGTCATGACCGACGACGAGGCGCGCCAGCGCCTGGAGCTGCTGCGCCAGCGTATCGTCGAAGGCCACGAGGATTTCGCCGCCCTGGCCAGGCAGAATTCGCAGGATGCCACGGCGCCGCAAGGCGGCGATCTGGGCTGGCTCAATCCCGGCGAGACCGTTCCGGAATTCGAACAGGCCATGAATGCCTTGCAGCCCGGCCAGGTCAGCGAGCCCATCCATAGCCGCTTCGGATGGCACCTCATCCAGGTGCTGGAGCGTCGGCAAAAAGACGTCAAGGACGAAGTCGAGCGCCTGCAGGCCCGCCGCGTGTTGTTCGAACGGCGTTCGGAACTGGCCTTCGACGATTACCTGGAACAACTGCGCGACCAGGCTTATATCGATAACCGGCTGGAGAAGCGGGACCTGCAGGCCAGCCAGGACAGCGGTACGCGATAAGCCTGCCTTCGTTTCATCGACACATGCCCCAGCATCAGGCGCGTAAACGGTTCGGACAGCATTTCCTGGTCGACGAGGGCGTCATCGACGCCATCGTCCGCGCCATAGGGCCCGCTCCGGACGATTGCATGATCGAAATCGGCCCCGGCCTGTCGGCGCTGACGCGCCCCCTGCTGGCCCGCGTGCGGCGCTTGAACGTCGTCGAAATCGACCGGGACCTGGCCGAACGCCTGCGTCGCGATCATGCGCCCGACCGTCTGGCGGTCGTCGAGGCGGATGCACTGACGGTGGATTTTTCGCAGTTCGGCAACGACCTGCGTATTGTCGGTAATCTGCCGTACAACATTTCCAGCCCCATTCTGTTCCATCTGATGACGGTCAGCGAGCGGGTACGAGACCAGCATTTCATGCTGCAGCGGGAAGTCATCGATCGCATGGCGGCGCAGCCGTCATCGTCCGACTATGGGCGGCTGTCGGTGATGCTGCAGTCCCGCTATCGCATCGAAAAGCTTTTCGACGTTCCGCCGGACGCCTTCGACCCGCCGCCGCGGGTTGTCTCCGCGGTCGTGCGCATGATGCCGTTGCCGGCGGACCGCATCCGGCCGCGCAGCGAAGCGGCGCTGGAGCAGGTCGTGGCGCGCGCATTCGCGCAGCGGCGCAAAATGCTGCGCCGGGCTCTGGCGGAATGGGCACCGCACGTGCCTTGGGACGACCTGGGCATCGCGCCCACCGCGCGCGCCGAAGAAGTTCCCGTGGAAAAATTCATCGCCCTGGCGGACGTCTTGCTCAGTGCGGGGCTGGTCGGGCCCGACCGGCCGCATAGCGCGGAACTGGACGCCTGACCCAACCTGGGCGCTCAGGCGCCGCGCCAGCGCGCGCTGCGCATCGCCAAGCCGGGGGACAAGGGCAGCCCTTTACCGCTGGCGTCCCGCAAGGAACAAACGCGTGGCGTCGCGTGCGCGGTCGGTCAGCAGTTCCGCGGCCTGCGCGCAAGCCTGCGCCAGCGTCATCGGCCCGGCGGCCAGGCTGTACGCCGCCGTGATGCCCGCTTCGTAGAGCTTGTCGTAACCCGGTCCCAGCGAGCCGGCCAGGGCCACCACCGGCACGCCGGCCTGTTTCGCGATACGCGCCACGCCGGCCGGCGTCTTTCCGTGCAGGGTCTGTTCGTCCATGCGTCCTTCACCGGTAAATGCGAGCGTCGCGCCACGCATGGCCTCGGCCAATCCACCGAGCTCGGCGACCACCTCGACGCCGGGGCGGAATGCCGCGTTCAGGAATGCGTGAGCGGCAAAGCCGAGACCGCCGGCGGCGCCGGCGCCGGGCCGGTCGCGTTCGTCGCGCCCGAGCGTTCGTGCGCACAGGTCAGCGTAGTGACCCAGTGCCAGATCCAGCTGTCGCACCTGTTCCGGCGTCGCGCCCTTCTGCGGGCCGAAGACCGCCGATGCGCCATGCGGTCCGCACAAAGGATTGTCGACGTCCGAAGCCACTTCGATGCGAACGGTCTTCAGCCTGGGATCCAGCGCATCGGTTTCGATGCGCGTCGCCCGCGCCAGGGCCGCACCGCCATCGCCGATGAGTCCGCCCTCGCCATCCCGTATCCGCAAGCCCAGCGCGGATAGCATGCCGGCGCCGCCGTCATTGGTGGCCGAACCGCCCAGGCCGAGAATGATGCGGCGCGCGCCGGCATCCAATGCCGCGCGAATCAATTCGCCCACCCCGCGGCTCGTCGCGCGCAGCGGATCGCGGCGGTCGGCGGGTACCTGTTCGAGGCCGGCGGCTGCCGCCATTTCGATGACCGCCGTATCGTTGCCTAGCCAGCCCCAGGCCGCCGGAGCGATGGCGCCCAGCGCATCCGTAACGTCCGTCGAACGCCACTGGCCGCCTGCCGCGGCCAGGACCGCCGCCACGGTGCCTTCGCCGCCGTCGGCCATGGGAATGGTGACGATCTGCGCATCGGGACACGCGGCACGAACGCCGCGCGCGATGGCGAGCGCGGCGTCGGGAGCGGAAAGGCTTTCCTTGAAGGAGTCGGGCGCGATGACGATTTTCACGGTCGGGTCTCGTTGCTTGCTTGCATCGTTGTGTGGCCGGAAGCGCGGCCGGAAGGCGCTCATGATAACGCTGCGGCCATGTGTGCATGACCGCGGCGCGCTCGCAGGCGTACCATAGGACGCTTGCTCAACTTCCAGAGGAATCCCGTCATGGCAGTGCTGCGTCGCACCAAAATTGTCGCTACCCTCGGTCCCGCGACCACGTCGCCAGAGAAGATCGAGGCCCTCGTACGCGCGGGCATGGACGTGGCGCGACTCAATTTTTCGCACGGCGATCCGAACGATCACCGGCAGCGCGCGCAGATGGTGCGCGAAGCGGCGTCCAGGCAGGGACGCTTCGTGGCTTTAATGGGCGATCTTCAGGGGCCCAAGATACGCATCGCCCGGTTCGCCGACGGCAAGGTGACCCTGAAGGTCGGCGCGACGTTCACCCTGTCCAACAGCTATCCCTATGACGAGGGAACGACGGAGATCGTCGGCATCGACTATCCGGAGCTGGTGCAGGATTGCCGTCCGGGCGACGAATTGCTGCTCGACGATGGGCGCGTGGTGCTGCGCGTCGACAGCATTGCACTCGATGCCGTGCAGACCACCGTGATGGTCGGTGGCACCCTGTCGAACAATAAAGGTATCAACCGTCGCGGCGGTGGCTTGTCGGCTCCCAGCCTGACGGACAAGGATCGTGCCGACATCAAAGTCGCGGCCGAACTGCAGCTGGACTATGTGGCGGTGTCGTTTCCCCGCCATGGTTCGGATATCGATGAAGCCCGCGCACTGGTGCGCGCCGCCGGCAGCCAGGCCTGGATCATCGCGAAGATCGAAAGGGCCGAAGCCGTGGTGGACGACGAGGCGCTCGACGCGCTGATACGGGCCAGCGACGGGGTCATGGTCGCGCGCGGCGACCTGGGGGTGGAGGTCGGCGATGCCGAACTGGCCGGCATCCAGAAACGCATCATTCAGCACGCGCGCACCTTGAACAAGATGGTGATCACCGCGACGCAAATGATGGAGTCGATGATCTCCAGTCCGCTGCCCACGCGGGCCGAGGTATCGGACGTGGCCAACGCGGTGCTGGACTACACCGACGCGGTGATGTTGTCCGCGGAAAGCGCTTCCGGCCAGTATCCCGTCGAAGCGGTGGAGGCCATGGCCCGCGTTTGCCTGGGGGCGGAAAAGCATCCCACGTCCACGCATTCGCATCATCGCCTGGGCGAAACCTTCTCCCGCTGCGACGAAACCATCGCGCTGGCCGCCATGTATGCCGCCAATCACTTCCCGGGTATCAAGGCCGTCATCTCGATGACCGAAAGCGGGCATACCCCACTGATCATGTCGCGCATCCGTTCCGGCGTGCCCATCTATTGCTACAGCCCGCACCCCGTCACGCAGAACCGTGCCGCGCTTTTCCGCGGCGTGTACACGGTGCCCTTCGATCCGTCATCCTTTGATCCGTCGGAATTGAGCAACGCCGCGATTGCCGAACTGAAGCAGCGCGGGCGCGTCGAGCCGGGCGATTGGGTCATCCTTACCAAAGGGGATTTCTATCGGGACAGCGGCGGCACCAATGGCATGAAGCTGCTGCAGGTGGAATAGCCGCCAGGCTCGCTAACCGAAAAACCAGTAGCAGACCCCGATGGAGGCCAGCACGCCCGCCAGGTCGGCCAGCAGCGCGCAGCCCACGGCATGGCGGGCGCGGCGCACGCCTACCGCGCCGAAGTACACCGCCAGCACATAAAAGGTGGTTTCCGTGCTGCCTTGCATGGTCGCGGCCAGCAGGCCGGGAAAGCTGTCCACGCCGAAGTGCGACATAGTCTCGATCATCATCGCGCGCGCCGCGCTGCCGGAAAATGGCTTGACCAGTGCCGTGGGAAGGGCATCGACGAAGCGGGTGTCCCATCCCGCCGCGTGCGACAGCCAGCGGATACCGTCCAGCGCGGCATCCAGTGCGCCGGACGCCCGCAGCACGCCGACGGCACACAGCATCGCCACCAGGTAGGGGAGCAGGTCGCGTGCAATGTCGAAACCCTGGCGCGCGCCCTCGATAAAGCTCTCGTACACGGGTACTTTTTTCCAGGCACCCAGCGCGAGGAAGGCGATGACGATACCGAACAACGCCAGATTGCCCAGCAGCGAAGACAGGGCAGCGAGGGCAGCGGCCGACAGGGTTGCGAGCAGAGCGACAAAGCCGCCAAACAACAGCAGCCCCGAGAACAGCCATGCCAACACGACAGGGTCGGCAAGGCGCAGCCGCTGACACCAGGCAACCGCCAGCAAGCCGGTCAACGACGACACGCAGGTTGCCAGCAGAATCGGCAGGAACACCAGCGTGGGATCGGAGGCGCCTTGCTGGACGCGGTACATGAAGATGGTGATCGGCAGCACGGTCAGCGAAGACGCATTCAGCACCAGGAATAGAATCTGGGCATTGGTGGCGGTGTCTGGCCGGGGATTCAGCGATTGCAGTTCGCGCATGGCGCGCAGGCCGATGGGCGTCGCGGTGTTATCCAGTCCCAACGCGTTCGCCGCGAAATTCAGGGTGATCAGCCCGATCGCGGGATGGCCGCGCGGCACTTCGGGCATGAGCCTGGAAAAAAGCGGCCCCAACAGCCAGCCCAAGGCCCGCACGATTCCGGCCTGTTCGGCAATGCGCAGCAGCCCCAGCCACAAGGTCAGCGTGCCGAACAGCAGCACCATGACTTCGACCGACAGGCGCGCCATGTCGAACAGCGCGGCCACCATGGAGGAAAAGACCTCGGCATGGCCGCCGACCAGCCAACGCAAGACGCCTGTCAGGGCACTAATCAGGAAAAAAGCCAGCCATACGTGATTGAGCATCGCGTGGCGCGCCCCTTGTCGAAGGTGAGTCGGCAAATCGCGGAGCATCGACTTTAACCGACTCCAACCGCGGGATCGCCCTTTCAATCGTCGCTTTTCGGGTCCAAAGCCGGAAACAGCACTTCGATGAAACCAAGCTTGGTCAGGTCGGTCATGCGGGTGGGGTAGAGGCGGCCGATCAGATGATCGCATTCGTGCTGCACGACGCGGGCGTGAAAACCCCTGGCTTCGCGTTCGATCATCTTCCCCGTGGGATCGTAGCCGGTATAGCGGATATGCGTATGGCGCGGCACCAGTCCGCGCAGGCCGGGCACTGACAGGCAGCCTTCCCAGCCATCTTCCTTGTCGTCGGACAGCGGGGTAATGATGGGGTTGCAGAGGACAGTTTGCGGAACCGGTTCCGCATCCGGATAGCGTTCGTTGCGCTCAAAACCGAAGATCACCACCTGCAGGTCCACGCCGATTTGCGGGGCCGCCAGGCCGACGCCCTTGGCGTGTTTCATGGTATCGAACATGTCCTGTACGAGGGCATGCAGTTCCGGGGTGTCGAATTCGCGAACGGCGGCGGCCACGCGCAGCAGGCGCGGGTCTCCCATTTTGAGGATATCGTGGATCATGGCGTGGGCATCGAGAGGTCGAAATGGGCCGGGAAGGATTTCCGGGCGGAGCCCAGTAGGGCTGCGCGCATTCTAGGTCGCGCAGTCCGCCGGCTTTCACCGCCATCGGGAAACTCGGATCGATCTCCCGGGCGGTGCCGCCGCGGCGGGCGCGGAGGTCCTGCCGTGGCCAGCCCGTCCTAGTCGTTCTGCGAACCTTTCTGGATGAACTCTATCTTGTAGCCGTCCGGATCCTCGACGAAAGCGATCACCGTCGTGCCGTGTTTCATCGGTCCGGCCTCGCGCGTGACCTTGCCGCCACGTTCGCGCACGCGGTCACAGGCTTCGTAGGCGTTCGGTACATCGATGGCGATGTGCCCGTAGCCATTGCCCAGGTCATAGTGCTCGGTATCCCAGTTGTGGGTCAGTTCCAGCACCGCGCCATCCTTCTCGTCCTGGTAGCCGACGAAGGCCAGCGTGAACTTGCCTTCAGGATAGTCCTTGCGGCGCAGTAAACGCATGCCGAGCACGTTGGTATAGAAATCGATAGAGCGGTCCAGATTGCCGACACGGAGCATGGTGTGAAGCAGTCGCATGGTGGTTTCCTTTGGACTTGGCGGGAGGGGCCGGGCGCAGACGCCCGTTGAGTCTTCGGCATTGTAGAACTTGTCGGCATGGCGGTCCCCATGGTCCGCCCCCCTGTTGGAACCGTTCCCGCGGCCCCGGCACCCACCCGGCCGCATACGGCTGTATGCCGGCTATCAGCATTCGATAGCGGCTTCCGGTACAGCCTGGACGGAGACAGGAATGAACTTTTGCAAACGCGAGCTGGCGGCGATTGCATTGCTGGGTTGCGCGATGCCATTGAACGCCATGGCCGCCGATATGGAAGCGGTGTATCCGCAGCGCGAAATCACCTTGGTCATCGGGTATCCGCCTGGTGGCGGCGCCGAGGCTCTGGCGCGGTTACTGGCCAAGCATATGGCGGAGGAGTTGGGCAAGGGCGTCATCGTCGATTTCAGGCCTGGAGCAGCCGGAAATATTGGCGCCAGGGCGGTGGCCCGGGCTCCGGCGGATGGTTACACCATTTATCTTGGCGCGCGCCCGAACACGATCCATAAAGCAATGTATCCGAAGCTCGACTACGATTTTTCGCGAGAGTTGGCGCCCATAGGGCTGGCCGCGACGATGCCATACGTCATCGCTGTGGGCAAGGATGTACCTCTGGCCAGCGTCGATGACATTATTGCGCTCGCGAAAGCCTATCCCGGCGCACCGACCTGCGCGTCCACCGGTGTCGGCTCAAGCGACCATCTTCTCTGCGCAATGTTCCAGCAGGAAACCGCGACAGACATTGTGCATGTACCCTACCGAGGTGGACTGCAGGCGTTTACCGATGTCATCGGAGGCCGGGTCGACATGCGTTTTGCGCCGTTGCCGGCCGCCTTGCCCCATATCGTCGCGGGCAATCTACGCGCTATTGCGGTGATGTCACAGGTACGGGTCCCCAATTTGCCGCATACGCCGACCATCGCGGAGGCCGGATTTCCCAATCTCGCACTGGATGCCTGGTACGGCCTGATGGCGCCGACAGGAACGCCAACCCCCGTCATAGAGCGCTTGAACCGCTCCATTAACGCGGTTCTTGCCAGGCAGGACGTGCAGGAGGCGCTCATACAGCTTGCTTACGTCCCTCCGCCGCCCGATACACCGGAGGCCTTCGGTACCCTGATCGCGGAAGAAACCGACAGGTGGATGAAAGTCCTTCGCCAACGCAAGATCGTGGCGGATCCGGCGGCCGGGGCGGCCGTGCCGCCATCGCCCGTGCCCTGATGCAGCCGGACGCGGGGCTGTACGGCATCAGGCGGCCGGCAAGGCTAGGCCGCGATGGGCGCCAACGTCAACGCCTGCCGCATCGCGTCCACGGCACGGGACATATCGGCCGGCGTGATCGCACCTATGCAGCCCACCCGGAAAGTGGGGCGTTCGGTGTTGTGGAAATTGCTGATCACGAAGCCGCGTGCCTTCAGGGCATCGACGAAGCCTTGCAAGGTCCAACCCGGCGTCGTGGGCGCTTCCACATTGACGATGATGGGACCTTGCAGCTCGGGCGGGAGGTAAGGCGTCAGGCCCAGCGCCACCACGCCTTCATAAAGCACCCGCTGGTTCGCGGTGTAGCGCGCCAGCCGCGCGGCGCGGCCTTCCTGGCGGTAAAGATCCATGGCGACCGACAGCGCGGCCAATGTCGGTGCCGGAGGGGTAAAGCGCGCGCCGCCGTTGTTGGTCTTGCCGTGTTCGTGGATGTCGGCCAGATCCAGCGACCAACTGCCGGCGTTGCCGTGCGAAGCCTCCAGGCGATCGATGCGACAGACGGCGAAGGCGGCGCCTGGCGGTCCTTCCAGGCATTTGTTGGATGTCAGGATAACGGCATCTACCGCCGGCAGGGCGGAGACGTCCAGCGGCAGCGCGCCGAAGGCCGATACCGCGTCCACGATGACGCGCCGGCCCAGGTCTCCCGCAACCCGGGCCAGTGTCGGTACATCGTGGCAGATGCCGCTGCCGGTTTCGCTATACACCAATCCTACATGTGTGATGCGAGGATCGTCGCACAATGCCTCGGCGAGGCGGGCCGGCGCCACCCGCTCGCGTGTTCCCACCGGTATGGTGACGACCGCGCGGCCGGCTTCGCTGGCCAGGCGCTGCAAGCGGGCGGCGTAGGCGCCGGTCGCGGGAATCAGTATTTTGCCGGTAGGCGGCACGAAAGTGCGCGCGGCCGCTTCCAGCGCGAAATGGCCGCTGCCCGACAGCGGCAGTGCGACGTGTGTCTCCGGCGCTCCGCCGGCGGCTTCGCGGATATCGACACATAGCTTGCGCAAGATCGCGCGAAAATCGTTGTCCCAGGGCGCATAGTCCTGCGCCAGGGCCTTCTTGACGGCATCTGCCGTGGTAACGGGGCCTGGTATGAGCAGTAGCATGGTTGCCTTGCCGGTCAGAACTGCGGAAGCATGGCCGGGTCGTGGCGTTTCAGGACGTCGCGAGCCTGCTGGTATTCAGGCAGGATCTGCCCGACCTCGGTCCAGAAATTGGGGCTGTGGTTCATTTCGCGCAGGTGCGCCAACTCGTGTGCGATAACGTAATCGATGATGGCCGGCGCGAAATGGATCAATCGCCAGTTCAGCATGATGTTGCCATCGCTGGTGCACGACCCCCAGCGCGTAGCGGCCGAGGACAGACGCCAGCGGCGGATCTGCAGGCCGCTGGCTTGCAGGAAGTGCGCCAGCCGCGCACCGAACCAGATGCCCGCGCGCTGCTGCAGCCAGGCCTGCGCGGCATCGCGGATGCGCGAAGCCGCGGCATCGGCGGGCAATGCCAGGCGCAGCGCGTCGCCGTCACACGGCGCATCGGCGTCGCCCGCCAGCGTGGCGCGGCGCTCCCGCGAGCCGAGCTCCAGGACGATGCGTTTCCCCAGGTAAGGCAATTCGCCGCCGGCGCGCCATTGGGTTTGCGACAGCGCCAGTTGTTCGCGCCGCTTGTGCCAGTCACGCAGCTTGGCGAGTATCCAGCCGGCTTTTTCGACCACGGCCTCGTCGACCTGTCGCAGTGTGACCCAGGTCGGCGCAGTGACGCGCAGCCCGTCGTCGCTGATCACGAAGCCGATCGTGCGGCGCCTTGAACGCAGCAGGACGAAGCCGATTTCCTGCTGCGGCGTCGCGACGACGCGCCAGCGGGCATTCTGCGGCAGGCTGGGCGGGCAAGGCGTGGCCACGATGAAAGGGCTGGCGGAAGAAGGTTTGAGGTCGAAACGGTCGGCCGCCCCGCGCACTGCGGATGGTCCGGCGGCGTTAACCCCGTCAGCGCTTGCGCCACTACCAACGCGATTACCTGGGCCGACACCCGCATCGGGGCCAGCAACAGCATCGGGGTCGACAACAGCATCGTCGCCAGATCCAAGGCCGTTACCAGAGCCCAGCCCAGCATCTGCATAGCCGCCGTTCACATTCGTGCCGGTGCCTGGGGCGTCCTGGAAATCCGCATGGCGGCGCCCCGAAGCATCGGCGGGCTGCCGCAACGGCAGGGGCCTTTCGCTTGACGCAGCGCCAAGATCCAGGAGCAGAGAGTCGGAAGGCGACTCGGCAGCGGCGCCGCCCTTGTCGCCGGGCGGCGCATCGAACAGCAGTTCGAGCTGGTTATTCCGAGACATACCTTTCAGGGTTGAGGCGGCGCATTTCGCCTTCGATCCAGCCCTGGACTTCACGGTTCAGGGCTTCGGGAGACTTGCCTTTGGATTCTATCGCGGGGCCGATCGAAACGGTGATCAGGCCGGGGCGTTTGACGAAAGCGTTGCGCGGCCAACACTCTCCGGCATTGTGCGCGATGGGAATGACGACGCTGTCGGTGCGCGATGCCAACAGGGCGCCGCCCATCTTGAACCGCCCCGTCTTGCCGGGCGCGATGCGCGTGCCTTCCGGAAACAACAGAGGCCAGCGGCCTTCGTTGAGCCGGCGCTGACCCTGGCGCACGACCTGCTCGAAGGCGTCGCGGCCCTTGCTGCGGTCGATGGGGATCATGCGCAACAGCGCCAGTCCCCAGCCGAAGCACGGCACCCAATGCAGTTCGCGCTTGTAGACAAAGCACACTTCGCGCGGCATGTAGGCCGGGAAGTACAGCGTTTCCCAGGCGGACTGGTGCTTGGACAGCAGGATGGCCGGGCCGTCCGGCAGGTTCTCCCAGCCGCGGACTTCCCAACGGATGCCGCAGAAAAACCGCGCCCCCCAGACCGCCAGCCGCGGCCAACCCACCGTGAGGCGGTAGCGCCAATGCAGCGGCAAGGGTGCCCACAGCAGGCAGGCGAGCGCATAAGGGATGACCGTGACGCTGAGGAAGATCAGGTACAGCAGCGAGCGCAAAAAGGAAATGGCCCTCATGCGGTTTTTTCTTCCAGCAGCATGTCCACCACCGCGGCCAGGTCGTCGGCCACCTGTGTGCCCTCCGGCAACTGGCCGGAGGCCAGCGTCTTCAACCCGTTGCCGGTTTTCACCAGCCAGGGCGTGCAGCCCATGGCCGCGCAGGCCTGCAGGTCGCGCAGCGAATCGCCGACCGCCGGGACGCCGCTAAGGTCGACGTCATAGCGTGCCGCGATCTGTTCGTACATGCCGGGCAGCGGCTTGCGGCAGCGGCAGTTGTCTTCCGGCAGGTGCGGACACAGGAAGATGGCATCTATCGCGCCGCCAGCCTGGGCCAGTTCGCGGCGCATCTTTGCGTGGATGGCGGTGAGGGTGCTCATGTCGAACAGCCTGCGCCCCAGACCGGACTGGTTGGACGCCACCACGACGGTCCAGCCGGCCTGGTGCAGGCGTGCGATCGCCTGGATCGCGCCAGGCAGGGCGATCCATTCGTCGGGCGATTTGACGAAGGCGTCGCTGTCCTGATTGATGACGCCATCGCGGTCGAGAATGATGAGTTTCACTGGGCGAGCCGGGAAATGTCTGCGACCTTGTTCATCAAGCCATGGAGTTCGCCAAGCAGGGCCAGGCGGTTCGCGCGCACGGCCGGGTCGTCGGCCATGACCATGACGTCGGCGAAAAACGCGTCCACCGGTTCGCGCGCCTGGGCGAGTGTGCTAAGGCTGCCGGCGAAATCTCCTGCGTCGAACTGCGATTGCGCGCGGGGACTCAGGCGTTCGATCGCCTGGGCCAGCGCGAGTTCCGCGGGTTCCACCAGGCGCGCGGCGTCGATGGCACCGATATCGCTTTCGGCTTTCTTCAGCAGATTGCCCACGCGCTTGTTGGCGGCGGCCAGGCTGGCGGCCTCCGGTAGCGCGCCGAAGGCCGTGACGGCACGCACCCGGGCGGCGACCTGGTGCAGCGGCGGCGTCAGCGCGATCACGGCATCGACCGCGTTGCGGTCGAATTCCGCCGCCAGTTGGTTACGGTAGCGTTCGTAGATGAAGTCGCCGACTTCGCCCAGGACCTCGGCGGCGATCTTCTGGTCCGGCCCGAAGCTGTCCGCCGCCAGGCGCAGCACGCCCTGCACGGACAGCGGGCCGCTGTCGCTGGGCTTGAGCCAGCCGCCCGCGGCCAGTTGTTCGAAAGCGCTGATCAGGCCAAGGGCGGCGCGGCGCAGCCCATACGGGTCGCGTTCGCCCGTGGGAGCAAGTCCGATGCTCCAGATACCCACCAGCGTCTCGGCGCGTTCGGCGATGAACAGGGTCGCCATGGTCAGGCCGTCGCGGTCCACCGGGGCGTCCAGGCGGTTGCGATACTGTTCGCGCAGCGCGCGCACGACGTCCGGCGCCTCGCCGTCGGCTTCGGCATAGTAGGCACCCATTACGCCTTGCAATTCGGGGAATTCGCCGACCATCAGCGTGCCGAGGTCGGCCTTGGCCAGGAGGGCGGCGCGATCCGCCGCCTGCGGCGCCACGCCCAGGGCCTGCGCCACGCCGCGCGCCACTGCGCGCACGCGTTCCACGCGTTGCAGCTGGGTACCCAATTTGTTGTGATAGACGATGCTGCCCAACTGGTCCACGCGCGCGGCCAGCGGCGTCTTGCGGTCCGTTTCGAAGAAGAATTGCGCATCGGCCAGGCGCGGCCGCACCACGCGCTGGTTGCCTTCCACGATATTGACCGGATCGGCCACCTGCATATTGCTGACGATCAGGAAACGATGGGTCAGCTTGCCGGTGTCCGGCGCGAACAGCGGGAAATACTTCTGGTTCAGGCGCATGGTCAGGATCAGGCATTCCTGCGGCACCTGAAGGAAACGCGGTTCGAACTCGCCGACGTAGACCGTGGGGTGTTCGACCAGTGCCGTGACCTCGTCCAGCAGCGCCGGGACCTCCGGATCGTTGCCCAGCGTGGCGCCCAGGCGGCTGGCGTGCGCGTCGAGCTGCCGCGAGATTTCGTCGCGGCGCGCATCGAAACCGGCGATGACACGTCCCGTTTCGGCCAGTTGGCCGGCGTAGGCGTCGGCATCGCGCAGGGCGATCGGCCCTTCGCTCATGAAACGATGGCCCAGCGTGGCGCGGCCGGCGGACAGGCCCAGCGCGGCGATATCGACCACGTCCGGGCCGAACAGCGCCACCAGGCCGTGCGCGGGACGCACGAACTTCACGGTGGTCACGCCGTCCGCCAGCTGGTAACCCATCACCTTGGGAATCGGCAGTCCGGCGATGGCCGCGTCCAGCGCGTGCTGCAGGCCGTCGGCCAGGCGGGCGCCCGGCGCGGTGCCGCGCGCTACCAGGTAGTCCTGTTTGCCGTCGGACTCGCGTGCCAGCGTGGCCGCATCCACCGCATCCAGGCCCTTGGCGGCCAGCTTCTTGAGCAGGGCCGGGGTGGGCCGCCCGTCGGCGTCCAGGCCCACTTTCACGGGCATGAGCTTTTCGGCGTATTCCTGGTCCGGTGCCTGGGCCAGTACAGCCGACAGGTGCACGGCCAGGCGGCGCGGCGTGGCAAAGGGTTGCATGCGGCAATCGGCGGCCAGCAGGCCCCGTTGCGCCAGGCCCTGGCGGATGCCTTCCGCGAAAGCGTCGCCCAGCTTGCGCAGGGCCTTGGGCGGCAGTTCTTCGGTCAGCAGTTCGACCAGCAGCGGGCGGACGTCGCTCATTGCGCGGCCTCCGCGGCGGCGCGGCCGGCCAGCATGGGGAAGCCCAGCCGTTCGCGGGAGTCGTAATAGGCCTGGGCGATGGCTCGCGACAGGTTGCGGATGCGGCCGATGTAGGCGGCGCGCTCGGTCACGCTGATGGCGCCACGCGCGTCCAGCAGGTTGAAGGTATGCGCGGCCTTGAGCACCGCTTCATAGGCGGGCAGGGCCAGCGGGACTTCCATCAGGCGCTTGGCCTCGGATTCGTAATCGTTGAAATGCGCGAACAGCATGTCGGCCGAGGAGTATTCGAAGTTGTAGGTGGATTGCTCCACCTCGTTCTGGTGGAAGACGTCGCCGTACTTGACCGCGCGGCCGTCCGGTCCGACCGTCCATACCAGGTCGTAGACGCTCTGGACGTCCTGCAGGTACATGGCCAGGCGTTCCAGGCCGTAGGTGATCTCGCCGGTGGTGGGCGTGCAGTTCAGGCCCCCGACCTGTTGGAAGTACGTGAACTGGGTGACTTCCATCCCGTTCAGCCACACTTCCCAGCCCAGGCCCCAGGCGCCCAGCGTGGGGTTTTCCCAGTCGTCCTCGACGAAGCGGATATCGTGGCGCGTGGGGTCGATGCCCAGCGCCTTCAGGGAACCGATGTACAGGTCCAGTATTTCGGGGGGAGCCGGCTTCAGCACCACCTGGTACTGGTAATAGTGCTGCAGGCGATTGGGGTTTTCGCCGTAGCGGCCATCCTTGGGACGCCGCGACGGCTGCACGTAGGCCGCGCGCCAGGGTTCCGGCCCGATGGCGCGCAGAAAGGTGGCCGTATGGGAGGTCCCGGCGCCGACTTCCATGTCGTAGGGCTGCAGCAGCGTGCAACCCTGCTTATCCCAGTATTCCTGGAGTTTTAGGATGATTTGCTGAAAAGTGAGCATGGTGCTGGGGAAATCGCCGGGTCGGCCTGCCGATGGGAAACCCGGCATTTTACTGGAGGCGGCCCGCCTGCCGGAAAAACGCTGTCGCCGTTGGTCGTATCATTCCATTTCCGCGGCCAGCCGGCCCAGACCGCCCGCGCCGCCCCTAGGAAGGAGAACTACGCCATGGCCGATCTGATCAAGGTTGAACTGGTCGACGGTATTCAAACCATCACCATCAACCGTCCCGACGCCCGCAATGCCATCAACCTGGAAACCGCGCAGGCCATGGCCGCGGCGCTGGACGAGCTCGACAATAACCCGGCCGCGCGCATCGGCATCCTGACGGGCGCCAACCAGACGTTTTCCTCCGGCATGGATTTGAAGGCCTTCGCGCAGAGCGGCGAACGCCCCCTGATCCCCGGACGCGGCTTCGCCGGACTGAACGAGGCACCGCCGAAGAAGCCGCTGATCGCCGCCGTGGAAGGCTACGCCCTGGCGGGCGGTTTCGAGATCGCGCTGGCCTGCGACCTGATCGTCGCCGCCCGCAACGCAAGTTTCGGGCTGCCCGAAGTCAAGCGGGGGCTGGTGGCGGGGTCCGGCGGCATGCTGCGCCTGCCGCGTCGCCTGCCTTATCACATCGCCATGGAGGTCATCCTTACCGGCGACATGCTGAGTGCCGAGCGCGCCCATTCCTACGGCCTGGTCAATCGCCTGTCGGAGCCCGGCCAGGCGCTGGCCGAGGCCACCGCGCTGGCGCGCGCCATCGTCGAGAACGCCCCGCTGGCGGTGCAGACCGCCAAGAGCATCGTGTCCCAGGCCGTGGATTGGGACCAGGCCGGCATGTTCGACCGCCAGCGGCCCCTGATCGCGCACATCTTCACCTCGGCCGATGCCAAGGAAGGTTCGACCGCCTTCAAGGAAAAGCGCAAGCCCGTCTGGCAGGGAAAGTGAACCCCATCCGGCGTGCCGCGCCGACAAAGGCGGCGCGCCGTCCTATACTTCCGGCCGCGGTCCCGCCGGCCGCCACCGCCCACCCCCTTTACCGCTACCGTACGTCATGACCCTCATCAAGGAAGAAGACTTCATCCAGTCCATCGCGGATGGCATCCAGTTCATCAGCTATTACCACCCTGTGGACTACATCCGCCACCTGGCGCGCGCCTACGAGCGCGAGGAAAGCGCGGCGGCGCGCGACGCCATCGCGCAGATCCTGACCAACTCGCGCATGTGCGCCGAAGGCAAGCGGCCGCTGTGCCAGGACACCGGTATCGTCAACGTTTTCCTGAAAGTCGGCATGAACGTGCGCTTCGAGACGTCGCGCAGCCTGCAGGAGTTGTGCGATGAAGGCGTGCGGCGCGGTTACATGAACGCCGACAATCCCCTGCGCGCCTCCGTGCTGGCCGATCCGTTGTTCGCGCGCCGCAATACCAAGGACAACACGCCCTGTATCGTGAATGTCGAGCTGGTCCCGGGCGACAAGGTCGACGTGCAACTGGCCTCCAAGGGCGGCGGTTCGGAGAACAAATCCAAGTTCGCCATGCTGAACCCGAGCGATTCGCTGGTGGACTGGGTGCTGAAAACGGTGCCCACCATGGGCGCCGGCTGGTGTCCGCCCGGCATGCTGGGCATCGGCGTCGGCGGCACGGCCGAAAAAGCCATGCTGATGGCCAAGCAGTCGCTCATGGACGATATCGACATGTACGAACTGCTGCAGCGCGGCCCGCAGAACAAGCTGGAGGAACTGCGCATCGAGCTCTACGAAAAGGTCAATGCCCTGGGCATCGGCGCCCAGGGCCTGGGCGGGCTGACCACGGTGCTGGATATCAAGATCGCCACCTTCCCCACGCATGCCGCCTCGCTGCCCGTGGCGATGATCCCCAACTGCGCGGCCACCCGCCACGCGCATTTCGAATTGGACGGCAGCGGTCCCGCGCACCTGGCGCCGCCCTCGCTCTCCGAGTGGCCCGAAGTGCGCTGGGCGCCGGACTACAACAAGTCCAAGCAGGTCAACCTGGATACGCTGACCAAGGAAGAAGTGGCCAGCTGGAAGCCGGGGCAGACGCTGCTGCTGTCGGGCAAGATGCTGACCGGCCGGGATGCCGCGCACAAGCGTATCCAGGACATGCTGGCCAAGGGCGAGCAGCTGCCGGTGGACTTCCGCAACCGCGTGATCTACTACGTCGGCCCGGTGGACCCCGTGCGCGACGAGGTGGTGGGGCCGGCAGGCCCGACCACGTCCACGCGCATGGACAAGTTCACCGACATGATGCTGGACAAGACCGGCCTGATCGCGATGATCGGCAAGTCCGAGCGCGGCCCGGTTGCCATCGAGGCCATTCGCAAGCATCAATCCGCTTACCTGATGGCGGTGGGCGGCGCGGCCTACCTGGTTTCCAAGGCCATCCGCGCGGCCAAGGTACTGGCCTTCGAGGACCTGGGCATGGAAGCGATCTACGAGTTCGACGTCAAGGACATGCCTGTCACCGTGGCCGTGGATGCGCAGGGAACGTCCGTGCACACCACCGGCCCGCGCGAATGGCAGGCCAGGATCGGCAAGATCCCGGTCGCCGTGGCCTGATGCGCCCGTAGGCCGCGAGACGGCGCCCGGCCAGGCTGGGCGCCGTGGCCGCCGGTTCCACGATGGCCTCGGCGGGCGTATTGATGGCGGGGCGTCGCCGCGGTGGCGGCGATACGGCCGCCTCGGGCTCTTCCCCGCCGCTGGCCAGGCGCTGAGTCAACGTTCGCCCGTCTGGCCGGGCATGCGATGGATGGCCTGGTCGCCGCACCGGGCCAGCCACGTATCCAGGCTGCTTTTGCCCAGCTTCATCGCCGGCGCGAGATCGCGCAAAGGCAGCAGCACGAAGGCGCGTTCGTGCATGCGCGGATGGGGCAGCATCAGCCGTGGCGTTTCCAGCCGAACGTCGCCGTGGATCAGCAGGTCCAGGTCCAGCGTGCGCGGGGCATTCCGATAGGGGCGTTCGCGCCCATGCCGATGTTCGATATCCTGCAGGACATCCAGCAGGTCCAGCGGCGTCAGGGTGGTCCGCAACCGGGCGACTGCGTTGACGAAGTCGGGGCCGCTTGCGTCGACCGGCGCCGACCGATAGAAAGGCGATGCGATGCAATCCTCGATACCCGGCGTCGCGGCCAGTTCGTCCAGGGCCTGGCGCAGGGCGGCGACGCTGTCCCCCTGGTTGGACCCCAGGCCGACGTAGGCGGTGGCGCCTGGCGCGTGGCCGGCCGATGGCGCGCGTTGTTCGGCGTCGGATCCGGACACCGCCATCGGCTTACTCGTCGTGGCCGTGCGCGGCCACGGCCTGGCCGGCGCCACCGCTGCGCCGGCGCGTGCGCCGGCGGCGCTGCGGGGCGTCCTCGCCCTTGGCGCGCGGCGCGCGCGATGCCTCGTCGATCATTTGGGCGCGCGTGGCGTCATCGCCATTGGCGAGGTCCATCCACCACTGCGCCAGCACGCTGTCGAATTCGCCGGCCGCGGCGCGCAGTTGCAGGAAATCGCAGGCGGCGCGGAAGCGCGGCTGCTCCAGCATGCGGTAGATGGTCTTGCCCACGCGGCGCTCGAAGCGCGGCTGCATGAACCAGATCTCGCGCATATCGGCCGAGAAGCGGCGCTGGATGGCCAGCTTTTCGGTCTGTTCGTCGAGTACGGAATCCGCCGCCTGCAGCAGTGCGGGAATCGGCAGTTCGCCTTGCTTGCACAAGTCGCGCCATCGGGCTTCCACCTGCTGCCAAAGCAGCGCAGCGAAGAGAAAGCTGGGGCTGATGGTCTTGCCGGCGCGCACGCGGGCGTCCGTGCGTTCCAGCGCGAGTTCGACGAACTGCTCGCCTTGCGGCTGTTCCAGCACCACATCCAGCAGGGGCAGCACACCGTGATGCAGCCCCTGGGCGCGCAACTGCCGCAGGCAGTCCATGGCATGGCCGCAGGTCAGCAGCTTCAGCATTTCGTCGAACAGCCGCGATGCCGGAACGTTCTCGATCAGGCTGGACATGGACTGGATGGGCGCGCGCGTCTGGTCGTCGATAACGCCGTTCAGCTTGGCGGCGAAGCGCACCGCGCGCAGCATGCGCACCGGATCTTCCCGGTAGCGCTTGGCGGGATCGCCGATCATCCGCACGACCCGTTTCTTCAGGTCCGCGACACCGTTGTGGTAGTCGATGACGACTTCCGTCAGGGGGTCGTAGTACAGGGCATTCAGCGTGAAGTCGCGTCGTGCCGCGTCTTCCTCCTGGCTGCCGAAGACGTTGTCGCGCAGGATGCGGCCGTGTTCGTCGGTTTCCGTATCTTCCGTGGCCAGCGCGCGGAAGGTCGAGGTCTCGATGATCTCCTGGCCGAAGACCACATGCACCAGCTGGAAGCGGCGCCCGATGATGCGGGCGCGCCGGAACAGCGGGCGGATTTCTTCCGGGGTGGCGTTGGTGGCGACGTCGAAATCCTTGGGCTCGATGCCGACGATCAGGTCGCGTACCGCGCCGCCGACGATATAGGCCTCGTAGCCGGCCTGCCGCAGGACTTCGCACACCTTGATGGCATGCCGCGATACATTGCGGCGGTCAATGCCATGGCGCTCTTTCGGGATGCGCAGCGGGCCACGCCCCGGGAAGAGACGGGCGACGAATTTTTTTATGGTTTCCGTGATCATCGAATTCAGGACTTCGCATCTTCCATGTGGGCAAACAGATCCAGCACCTGCCATCCATGCGCCTGCGCCAGCTCGCGCAGCGCGGGACTGGGATTGGTCGCCACCGGCCGGGTGACCGCTTCGAGCAGCGGCACGTCGTTGATCGAGTCGCTATAAAAAAACGTTTCGGAGAAATCCGCAAGGGTCAGCCCCATGCCGGCCAGCCAATCGTTTACCCGGACTACCTTGCCTTCCTTGAAGCTGGGCGTGCCCGCGATGCGGCCCGTATAGCGGCCGGCGATGTATTCGGGCACGGTGGCGATCAGGTGCGGCACGCCGAAGGCGCGGCTGATCGGCGCGGTGACGAAATGGTTGGTCGCGGTGACCACCGCGCACAGGTCGCCGTTTTCGAGGTGTTGCTGCACCAGCCGCGTGGCCGTGTGCTCGATGGCCGGCCGGATGACCTCGGCCATGTACTGCTCGTGCCACAGGGCCAGATCGAACGGCGTATGCGCGGCCAGCAGGCCCAGCATGAATTCCGCCGATTGCTCCGCCGTCAGCTCGCCGCGGTTGTAGCGCACCATTAGGTCTTCGTTGCGCGCCCGCGCTTCGTCCGGGTCGCCGGCGCGGCCGGTGCGGGCCAGGAAGTCCGCCCACTGGTAATCGCTATCCAGGGGCAGCAGCGTGTGATCGAGATCGAAGAGGGCCAAGCGTACAGCAGTCATGAGGTAGGGGTATCCGGATCCGCCAGCATTGCGCGCAGCAGCGGTATGGTCAGGGGCCGGCGCGTCGCCAGCGAATAGCGGTCCAGGGCGTCCAGCAGCGCGGCCAGGCGGCGCATGTCGCGCTCGTAATGGGTAAGCATCCAGTTGATGACTTCCGGCGCCAGCTGCAGGCCGCGTTCGGCGGCCTGCGCGGACAGCGCCGCCAGTTTGTCGGCATCGGAAAGCGGATCCAGGCGGAATACCAGGTCCCACCCGAGCCGGGTGCGAAGGTCCTCGCGCAGCGGCATGGCCAGCGGCGCCCGGTCGCCCGCGACGGCCAGGGCGAAAGCGTGCTGGGTTGCCGCCGACTCGCGCCAGCGATTGTACAAGGCAAACAGCGCGGCCTGTCCGGCGTCGTCCATGCGATGCAGGTCGTCGACGGCCACGACGGCCGGCAGGGGGTCGCCGGGACCGGCCTGCGCCATCCTGGGCAGTTCCGCCGGAGCGTCCCGGGCGCCGATATAGCGGCCGCCGGGCGCGCCGGCGATGGCACGCAGCAGGTGGCTGCGGCCGCAGCCGGCCGGGCCCCATAGATACAGCGCCCCGCCCGGGGACAGGCGGCGCGCCGCGTCCAGCGCCTGTCCATTCGGACCGGCGATGTAGTTACCGAGCGAAGGCGCCGGCTCGGGAAGGACGTCTAGCAGCAGCTGGCGATTCATTTGGACAAGGCGGCCCCGCCGTCGCGGGCACGGGGCGCGGCGCGTCGGAAGGGCCGTCCCGGCGCCTGCCGGCGAAGAAATGGTGGGCTCATCGTAAAATCCGGAAAGCTGACTCGAAAAAATCCCGCAATTTTTACATACCCCACGGTTTTCCTCATGACAAATCAACCTTCCGCCCCGTTGACCTACCGCGACGCGGGTGTCGATATCGATGCGGGCGACGCCCTGGTCGACCGCATCAAGCCGCTGGCGGCCCGCACCATGCGGCCCGGCGTGCTGGCCGGCATCGGCGGCTTCGGCGCGCTGTTCGAAGTCCCGGGGAAATACCGCGAACCCGTCCTGGTGTCCGGCACGGACGGCGTCGGCACCAAGCTGAAGCTGGCCTTCCAGTGGAACCGGCACGATACCGTGGGTATCGACCTGGTGGCCATGAGCGTCAACGATATCCTGGTCCAGGGCGCCGAACCCCTCTTTTTTCTCGATTACTTCGCCTGCGGCAAGTTGTCGGTGGATACGGCCGCAGCCGTGGTCGGCGGCGTCGCCCGCGGCTGCGAACTGGCCGGCTGCGCGCTGATCGGCGGCGAAACCGCCGAGATGCCGGGGATGTACCCCGATGGCGAGTATGACCTGGCCGGCTTCGCGGTCGGCGCGGTCGAAAAATCGGCCATCATCGACGGCAAATCGATCCGTCCGGGCGACGCCATCCTGGGCCTGGCATCCAGCGGTGCGCATTCCAACGGCTACTCCCTGGTCCGCAAGATCCTGGATCGCGCCGGCGCGCGGCCGGACCAGGACTTCCATGGCCAGCCGCTGGTCGACGCGGTGATGGCGCCTACCCGCATCTACGTCAAGCCGGTGCTGGCCGCCATGGCGCGCCACGGCGCGGTTATCAAGGGCCTGGCCCACATCACCGGCGGCGGCCTGGTGGAAAACGTCCCCCGCATCCTGCAGGACGACGTCGCCGCGACGCTGCATCGCGACGCCTGGCAGATGCCGGCATTGTTCAGCTGGCTGCAGCAGCAAGGCGGCGTGGCAGACGCGGAAATGCACCGCGTGTTCAATTGCGGTATCGGCATGGTCATCGTCGTGGACGCCAGTCAGGCGGATGCCGTCGTGGCAACCCTGCGCGAACACGGCGAAACCGCGACGCGCATCGGCGAGATCGTCGCCCGGCAAGGCGACGCACCGCAGGCCGTGGTGCGATAAGCGGGCGGTACGGGCCGCAATCGGTGTGGGTGGAAGCGACGGCCGGGCGGGTGCCTTTTCAGTCCGGACGATCGATTCGGCCTTCCATCACATCCGCACAGGCGGCCTCGACACGTTCGGGGGCATCCTCGTCCAGGCAGTCGACGATGATGCGTTCCGGCTGCGCGCGCAGCCAGGTCAACTGCCGTTTGGCCAATTGGCGTGTCGCCGCGATGCCGTTGGCGCGCGCTGCGTCCAGATCGACCTCGCCATCCAGGTATGACCATATCTGCCGATAGCCGACGCAGCGCACCGAGGGCAGGCCGCTGTGCAGATCGCCGCGCGCGCGCAGGGCCCGCACTTCGTCCACCAGGCCCCGGTCCAGCATTTGGTCGAAGCGCGCCGCGATGCGAGCATGCAGGGCCGCACGGTCCGAGGGCTCCAGGCTGATGGTGATGTAGCGGTACGTGGCCGCTTCGCCGCCGCTGCCGCCCCCCGGCGCGTTCGCGCGCGAGTCGGACGCGCGCTTCAGCAGTTCGGACATGGGGCGGCCGCTGACGATGCAGACTTCCAGGGCCCGCTGGATGCGTTGGCTGTCATTGGGCGTCAGCCGTGCCGCGGTCGCGGGATCCAGGCGTGCCAGCTCCTCGCGCATGGCCGGCCAGCCGATCTCCCTGGCGCGGGCATCCAGCGAGGCCCGCAGGGCCGGATCCGCGGAGGGTAAATCGTCCAATCCCTCGCGCAAGGCCTTGAAGTAGAGCATGGTGCCGCCGGCCAGCAAGGGGATGCGGCCGCGCGCATGGATGTCGCCGATCAATCGCAGCGCGTCGGCGCGGAACTCCGCGGCGGAATAGGATTGCGCCGGGTCGCGGATATCCAGCAGGTGCTGCGGGACCCGCGCGCGTTCGTGCTCATCGGGTTTCGCTGTGCCGATGTCCATGCCGCGATAGATCGTCGCGGAGTCGACATTGACGATCTCCAGCGGCCAGCGCCGGGCCACCGCCAGCGAGGCGGCGCTTTTCCCGGCCGCGGTCGGTCCGGTCAGGCAAAGAATGGGGTGGGGCGTCATGTCGTAATGCGAAGGTCCGCGGTGCGCGGTGTCGCCGTGCGGCGGTCGATGTTCATGAGCGCGGCTCGACTACTGGCCGCGCAGGAACAGCCGGTCCAGATCGGACAGGGACCATTGCACCCACGTCGGACGGCCGTGATTGCATTGGTCGGCACGTTCGGTGGCTTCCATGCGGCGCAGCAGGGCGTTCATTTCCTCGATGGTCAGGCGCCGGTTGGCGCGCACGGAGCCGTGGCAGGCCATGGTCGCGAGCAGTTCGTTGCGCTGTTCGGTCAGCAAGCGCGAAACGCCGACGGTCGCCAGGTCTCGCAACATCGCGCGTGCCAAGGATTCGACATCGCCCCGCGCCAGCAGCGCGGGCACGGAACGCACCGCAATGGATGCCGGTCCCGCGGGCCGCATGCGGAATCCCAGTTCTTCCAACTGGTCCTCGCATTCCTCGACCAGGGCCACGTCCTTTTCCTGCGCATTGAATACCACCGGTACCAGCAGGTCCTGGCGCGGCATGGTACGCGCGTCGAGCGCGGTCTTCAGCTGCTCGTAAACGACGCGTTCATGGGCGGCGTGCATATCGACCAGCACCAGCCCGCGCTTGTTCTGCGCCAGGATGTAGATGCCGTGCAGCTGGGCCAGTGCCATGCCCAGGGGGTGTTCCTCGTCGGCGGGTAGCGCGGCATTGCCGGAACCCGGTTCGCGCAAGGGCAGGGCAGACGGGGCGGCTGCGCCGTCCGTCATCGCCGAGGCATAGTCCACGACGGCCGTGGACGCCGGGTCTGCCGCGCCTGCCCGCGCGCCATCGCCGGTACTGTCTTCCAGCGGACGATAAAGGCTTTGCCAGTCGGCCGTCCCGGCCGCCGGCGCGCCATGCAGCCGGAAAGGCACCTGGGTATGGGGCCTGGCGCCCGGGAATGCGGGATTGGGGGCGCGATACGCCGTGGACGGCGCGCCGCCGGCCCCCGGCCCGGTGTATGGCCGGTACGGCGCCGCGGCGCCGGAGGGCAGCGCGGTATTCCGCTGCAGGGCCGGATCCGCGCCTGCCGCCATCGTGTCCCGGCCTTCGGCCACACTGCTGCCGCCGGTCTGTGCCAGGGCGTCCGAGACCGCCTGGGACACGAAACGATGCACCGCGCCACTATCGCGGAAACGTACCTCGTGCTTGGCCGGATGCACGTTCACATCCACCGCTGCGGGGTCGATATCCAGGAACAGCACATAGGCCGGCTGGCGGTCGCCGTGCAGGACGTCCGCATATGCGCTGCGCAATGCGTGGCTGACCGTACGATCGCGCACGAAACGTCCGTTCACGTACAGGTACTGGCGATCGGCGCGCGCCCGCGCGGCGGTGGGCCGGGTGACCATGCCGGTAAGCACGACGGGGCCGACCGCCCGATCGATCAGGACCCCCTGGTCGGCGAACTCCGCGCCCAGAACGTCGCGGATGCGCTGCGGCGCGTCCGCGGGCAGCCATTGCCGATGCGCGCGGTCGTGGTGAAAAAGGCGGAAGGCGACGCCCGGATTCGCCAGGGCGATGCGTTCCATGGCATCCAGGCAATGGCCGAATTCCGTTGCCTCGGCCCGCAGGAACTTGCGGCGCGCCGGCACGGCGTCGAACAGTTGCCGCACGTCGACGGTGGTGCCGGGGGGCCCGGATGCCGGCGCGATCTCCCCGCTGGTGGCGTCGATCTGCGACGCATGCGCATCTTCGCGCGTACGCGAAATCAGCGTTAACTGCGCCACCGATGCAATGGACGCCAGCGCTTCGCCGCGAAACCCCATCGACGCCACCGCTTCCAGTTCATCGAGCGTGGCGATCTTGCTGGTCGCATGACGGCGCAGCGCCAGGGGCAGTTCCGCCGGTGGGATGCCGCCGCCGTCATCCGTGACGGCGATGCGGCGGATGCCGCCGCCTTCCAACCTGACTTCGATGGCCCTGGCGCCGGCGTCGATCGCGTTCTCCAGCAGCTCCTTCAGGACGGACGCGGGGCGTTCGATGACCTCGCCAGCGGCGATCTGGCTGATCAAAAGGTCGGGCAGGGCGGCGATGGGGCGGCGATCGGGCATGGGCGGGTATGACTAGGGTTTGCGATTGATTTTAGCCGTGGTCCCGGGTCGGCTATAGTCGCGGGCTACGCCCCCGTCTCCTAACCTGATTCCGCCCGCATGCTCGATTTACTGAATATGGTGTTGCACATCGACCAGACTCTTGGAGTCTGGGTCGCCCAGTACGGCTCCTGGGTCTATCTGGTGCTGTTCCTGATTGTTTTCGGCGAAACGGGCTTCGTAGTCCTTCCTTTCCTTCCAGGCGATTCGCTGCTGTTCATTGCCGGCGCGTTCGGGGCCTCGGGCCATATCGATCCCATGCTGCTGGGCGTACTGCTGATGGTGGCGGCGATTACCGGCAACACGCTGAACTATGCCGTCGGGCGCTACATCGGGCCGCGCGTGTTTTCCATGAACGTGCGCTTCCTGGATCGCACGGCCCTGATGCGCACGCATGCTTTCTACGAGAAACACGGCGGCAAGACCATCATCCTGTCGCGCTTCATCCCGCTGGTGCGCACCTTCGCGCCCTTCGTGGCCGGCGTGGCGGAAATGAGCGTGGCCCGCTTCCAGTTGTTCAATATTACCGGCGCGATCCTGTGGGTGGGCAGCCTGGTGACGGCCGGCTATTTCTTCGGCAACATCCCGATGGTCAAAGAACGCCTGAACCTGATCGTGCTGATCGGCCTGGGGGCGGCCATCCTGCCGCTGGTTCTGGCCGGGCTATGGAAGGTTTTCCGGCGCCGCCATGGCGGGACGTCGCATGGTTGATACCGCGCCGGCGGCGCGGTATCGGTTCAGGTGACGTCGCCCACGCGTGCCAGCGGCGGGTTCGAGGTCAGGTAGCGCTGGATGCCGGTAAACATCGCCATCGCCAGCTTGTCCTGATGCGACGGCGACTTCAACTGCGCTTCCTCGTTGGGATTGCTGATGAAAGCCGTCTCGACCAGGATGGACGGGATGTCGGGCGCCTTCAGCACGGCGAATCCGGCCTGTTCCACATCGTCCTTGTGCAGGCGGTTGATCTTTTTGATCTCTTCCAGCAGCACGCTGCCCAGTTTCAGAGAATCGTGGATTTGCGCTGACGTGGACAGGTCCAGCAACACCTTCGCGACCTGCTCGTCGTGCGAACCCAGGTTGACGCCGCCAATCAGGTCGGCGGCGTTTTCCTTGTTGGCCATCCATCGCGCGGCGGCACTGGATGCACCGCGCTGCGACAGCGCGAACACCGAAGACCCGCTGGCGCTGGGCTTGATCCAGGCGTCGGCGTGGATGGAGACGAACAGGTCGGCGCGCACGCGACGCGCCTTCTGCACGCGCACGTGAAGCGGCACGAAGTAATCGTCGTCGCGCGTCAGGTAGGCGCGCATATTGGGCTGGGCGTCGATCAATGCCTTCAGCCGGTGCGCGATACGCAGGACCACGTCTTTTTCACGCAGGCCGGTCCGCCCGCTGGCGCCGGGATCCTCGCCGCCATGGCCGGGATCCAGCGCGATGGTCAGCATGCGCTTGCGCCCGCCGAGCTTGGGCGAAGGATCGGACGGGCGCGGCAGTGCCACCGACGGCGGCGTATTGGGCAGCGGCGCGGGCGTCGGAATGCTTGCCGTGGCCGGCCCGGGTGGGTTGCGCGAGATGTCTTCCAGGATGCGCGCCAACGGGTCGTCGACATCCGGCCCGGCGGGCTTTTTCAGGATGGCCATCAAGGGGTCCTGGGCCACCTTCGGGTACAAGTCCAGCACCAGGCGGAACTGGTAGTCGGCCACCGGCTTCAGCGTGAAGATCTGCGGCGCCACCGCCTGCTTCAGGTCGAAGACCAGGCGCACGACGTTGGGACGGTTCTGCGCGATGCGCAGCGAACGGATGTATGGATCGTCCTTGCGGATCTTGGCCGCCAGCTCGTTCAGCGACGGGCTCATGGACAGCCCCTGGATATCCACGACCAGGCGGTCGGGATTTTCCAGCGTGAATTGTTCCGCCTTCAGTTCGCTGTCCAGTTCCAGCGTTACGCGGGTGTATTCGTCCGCCGGCCACGTGCGTACCGCCAGGATGGTGGCGGCCTGCGCCAGGCGTGGAATGACGGGAAGGACGAGCAGCGTGGCGGCAGCGCCGATCAGGCGTCGCCGTGAGACGGCGCGCCGGTGGGCCGGGGCGCCTGAGGGGGGACAATCGCGTTCAGCCATAGTTGTCCTCGAACGGTGTGCGCGGTCAATGTGGCATCCCGTCCATGACCGGAATAAGCCAGGTCGATGTGCAGATCGGGCGGGGGTAAAAGCCCCGCTGCCCGCTCCGGCCATTCGATCAGGACGACCACATCATCCCGCAGTAAATCGCGGAATCCTGCGTCCAGCCACTCGCGCGGATCGCTAAATCTATAAAAATCAAAGTGATAGAAGTATAAGTTAGAAACTTTATAGGTTTCAAGCAGGGCGTAGCTGGGGCTTTTGATCCGGCCCTTAATGCCGCTTTCGCGCAACAGGGCCCGGACGAAGGCGGTCTTTCCCGCGCCCAGATCGCCCGAAAGGTGAATGCGGCCCCCGGGTGCCGAGGGGCCCGCACCGCGAAGCAGGGGGGCGAAGCGCCGCGCCAGCTCGTCGGTGGCGCGGTCGTCGGGCAAATGCAGAGTGATGCTGCGGGCAGCGGACATGGCGCGGGTCGAGTGGTAAAAACAGGGGATTATAGGAACCGCCGGCGCGCGAGGCGCGGGCGAACAACGGAGCTGCATCCTCATGAAGACCCGCACCGAGAAAGACACCTTCGGCCCCATCGACGTTCCCGCCGACCACCTCTGGGGCGCGCAGACGCAGCGGTCGCTGCAGTTCTTCGCGATCTCTACCGAGAAGATGCCGGTCCCCCTGGTCGATGCGATGGCGCGGCTGAAGAAGGCGGCGGCGCAGGTCAATGCCCAGTTGGGCGAGCTGGACCGCGGCATCGCGGATGCCATCGCAAAGGCCGCGGACGAAGTCATCGCCGGCAAGTGGCCGGACGAATTCCCGCTATCGGTCTGGCAGACGGGTTCGGGCACGCAAAGCAATATGAACATGAACGAGGTGCTGGCCAACCGCGCTTCGGAAATCCTCGGTGGTGAGCGAGGCGAGGGCCGCAAGGTACATCCGAACGACCACGTCAACCGTGGGCAGTCGTCCAACGACACTTTCCCCACCGCCATGCACGTCGCGGCCGCTGTGCAGGTCGAACAGCACCTGCTGCCGGCGCTGAAGGCGCTGCGCGCCACGATGGCGGAGAAAAGCGCGGCGTTCTACGACATCGTCAAGATCGGACGCACCCATTTGCAGGATGCGACGCCGTTGACGCTGGGCCAGGAGCTGTCCGGCCACGTCGCGCAGCTGGATTTGTCCGAACAGCAAATAAGGGCGGCGTTGCCGGGCCTGCACCAATTGGCCATCGGCGGCACGGCAGTGGGTACCGGCCTGAACGCGCATCCGGAATTCAGTGCGCGGGTCTCGGCGCAACTGGCGCACGACACCGGCGCTGCCTTCGTATCGGCACCCAACAAATTCCAGGCATTGGCCTCGCACGAGGCCTTGCTGTTCATGCATGGCGCGCTCAAGACGCTGGCGGCCGGACTGATCAAGCTGGCCAATGATGTGCGCTGGCTGGCCAGCGGCCCGCGCTCCGGACTGGGCGAAATCAGCATTCCGGAGAACGAGCCGGGCAGCTCCATCATGCCGGGCAAAGTCAATCCCACGCAGTGCGAGGCGATCACCATGCTGGGCGCGCAGGTGTTGGGCAATGACGTGGCGATCAACATCGGTGGCGCCAGCGGGAACTTCGAGCTGAACGTGTTCAAGCCGATGTTGATCCACAACTTCCTGCAATCGGTGCGCCTGTTGTCCGACGGCATGCACAGCTTCAACGAACACTGCGCCAAGGGCATAGAACCGAATCGGGATCGCATCGCCGAGCTGGTCGATCGCTCGCTGATGCTGGTGACGGCATTGAATCCCCACATCGGCTATGACAAGGCCGCCCAGATCGCCAAGAAGGCGCATAAGGAAAACCTGTCGTTGAAAGAAGCCGCGCTGCAGCTTGGCCATGTCACCGACGAGCAGTTCCAGGAGTGGGTCGTGCCCGCGGACATGACCAACGCCAGGCGCAAGCCGTAAAGCGGGCGCGCTCCCAATCGCCCGCTATCCCGCCATCGCCAGCCACATCGGGATGCTGGCGGCCGAGGCCAGCGTGCCCAGCGAAATCACCACGGCGACAAGGCGGCCGTCGCCGCCCATGCGCATCGCCAGCACGTAGCTGGCCGATGCCGTGGGCAGGGCGGCGAATACCAGCAGCATGCGGGCGTCCAGCGGCGGCAGCGCCAGTGCGCGTGCCACCGCGATGGCCGTCAACGGCAGCACCAGCAGCTTCACCGCCAGCATCCAGGCGATAAGCTTGCCGTGGCGGCGTCCTCCTTCCCAGGACAGGTTGGCGCCCACGCACAGAATGCCGACGGCGATCGCCGCGGCGCCCAGCCGCGCCAGGAAAATATCGACGGGCCCGGGCAGTTGCAGGCCGGCGAAGTTGCAGCCCAGGCCCGCCAACGTGGAAACCACGAGCGGGTTGCGCATCAGCTCGCGACCCAGGTTGCCGCCGTTGTGGCGCGCCAGCGCATGCACGGCCATGACATTCGCGATGGGCACGGCCAGGCCCACCAGTACCGCCATGATGGTCTGGCCGCGCTGGCCGCCCAGATTGGCGGCCAGCGCCAGGCCGATATAGGTGTTGAAGCGGTAGGCGCATTGCGCGACGGACGCGTAGGCCATGCGCTCCGGCTTCAGGACCGGCATTGCCAGCCATGCCGCGATATAGCCTACCACCAGCACCAGTGCGACAGCCTGCAGCAGCATCAGCGCGCTGGCCGCCGTCAATGGCGTGCGCACGATGGCCTGGAAGAGCAGGGCGGGGAACAGGACGAAGTACACGAGCCGTTCCAGGCCCGTGAAGAAGTCGCGTTCGAAGCGAAGTTTGTGATGAAGCGCCCAGCCCAGGGCGACAAGCAGAAAATCGGGCAGAACCAGCAGTGCGACGGACATGGATGTGGGCGACAGAGCGGGTACCTCGGGGTTGCCCCGGTACCTCATGTAAACATTTGCTGCTATTCTGCGTGATTGTGCAGGAGTGTGCACGTCGCCCATGAGGCGAAAGAAATGCACAGCCGCTACCAAATCAGCCCGCAAAGGGCGGGTTGAAGAACACACAGGAGATCGATCGATGATGAAAATCCGCACGCTGGCGTGGGCCATTGCGCTGGGCGCGGGCAGCCTGGCCACGTCCGCGCAGGCCGCCGACAACTATCCCAGCCACGCCATACGCGTGATCGTGCCTTTCGCCCCGGGCGGTTCCACCGACATCATTGCGCGCCTGGTCACCCAGCGCATGAGTCAGGAACTGGGCCAGCCCATGGTCATCGAGAACAAGGGCGGTGCCGGTGGCGCGATCGGCGCGGCCGAAGGCGCCAAGGCCGCGCCCGATGGCTACACGCTTTCCATCGCCACCGTGTCGACGATGGCGGTCAATCCCGCCTGCCGGCCCAACGATCTTCCCTACAATCCGATCAAGGATTTCCAGCCGATCACCAACTTCGCCAATACCGCGAACGTGGTATCGGTGAATCCCAAGAAGATGCCGGTCAAGGACTTCAAGGAATTCCTGGAGGTCCTGAAGAAGAACCCGGGCAAGTACTCCTACGGCAGCTCGGGCACCTGCGGCGTGCTGCACCTGATGGGCGAATCGTTCAAGCTGGCCACGGGCACGGACATCGTGCACGTTCCCTACAAGGGATCCGGCCCGGCGCTGGCCGACGTGGTGGGTGGGCAGGTCGAAATCCTGTTCGATAACCTGCCGTCTTCCATGCCGCAGATCCAGGCCAAGGCCATCCATGCGCTGGCGGTGGCGTGGCCCAAGCGCATCAAGTCCCTGCCGGATGTGCCGACCTTCGCCGAAGTAGGATATCCCGCGGTGAACCAGCCGGTGTGGTATGGCCTGCTGGCGCCCGCCAATACCCCGATGGCCATCGTGAACAAGCTGCGCGATGCCGCCGTGGTGGCCCTGAAGGATCCCAAGGTGATCAAGGCGCTGGACGAGCAAGGTTCCGAACCGTCCGGCAATACGCCCGAGGAGTTCGCCAAAGAGATCAAGGCGCAATACGACTGGGCCAAGGAAATCGTGAAGAAGCAGAACATCAAGCTCGAATAAGCGATACGAGCGCGATGGCAAAAAGCCAGGCGCAAGCCTGGCTTTTTCCATTTGCAGCCGGCCGTCCCCCCGGTGCCGGCCCCCCTACAATGACGCCATGAGCAAGACCCGACACGTATCCGAAACCCCGGCGACGCAATTCCTGAAGCAGCACAAGATCGCCTATAGCGAGCACACCTACGACTACGTCGAGCACGGCGGCGCGGGAGAGGCCGCGCGCCAGCTGGGCCTGGACCCGCATGCGGTCGTGAAAACGCTGGTCATGGAGGACGAATCCGCCCGGCCCCTGATCGTGCTGATGCATGGGGACCGCGAGGTCTCCACCAAGAACCTGGCGCGGCAGGCCGGCCTGAAAAAAGTCGCGCCCTGCCAACCGGAGGCGGCGCAGCGCCATTCCGGCTACCAGGTGGGGGGCACCTCGCCTTTCGGGACGCGCAAGCGCATGCCCGTCTGGGTAGAGGCCAGCGTGCTGGACTATCCCACGATCTATATCAACGGCGGCCGGCGCGGCTACCTCGTCGGTATCGCGCCCACGGTACTGGTCGACCTGCTGGGCGCGCGTCCCGTTTCCGTCGGCCTCGAATAGGCGAAATAGTCGGACGGGAGTTATGCCGGATCGGGGCGGACGCGCGACGGATCGATAAGGCTGCCACGGCGCCGCCGGGACTGCGCCACCGCCGCGCGGTCGCCGTCATGCGTCCTGCGGGTGCGCGTGGCGGCGGCGGTATTCCGCCGGAGTCACGCCGACATGCTTGTAGAAGGTGCGCCGCAGCGTATCCGCATTGGCGAAGCCGCATTCCGCCGCGACCTGCTTGGGGCTGCGGGCGCCGCTTTCCAGCATGGAACGAGCGGCCGACACGCGCGCCACTTCCACCCATGCGGCTGGGGTGATGCCGGTTTCCGTGCGGAACAGGCGCGCGAAGTGGCGCGGGCTGAGTCCGGCGTGCTGCGCGAGGCTGGGCACATCATGCCGCAGGCCCGGGTTGGCGACGACCCAGCGCTGTACCTCTTGCAGGACGGAGCGGCCAGCGGGATGGGTTTCGCCCTTGCGGCTGAACTGCAATTGCCCGCCGGGGCGCTTGAAGAACATGACCAACTGGCTGGCCACGCGGCGGGCGATCTCGCGGCCCAGGTCTTCCTCGACCAGCGCCAGGGCGAGGTCCAGCCCGGCCGTTACGCCGGCGGCGGTGCGCAGCTTGCCGTCGCGCACGTATAGCGCATCTTCGTCCACCGTGATCGACGGGTAGGCCTGCGTCAGGGTCTGCACGGCTGCCCAGTGGGTGGTGATTCGGCGGCCGTCCAGCAGGCCCGCGGCGGCAAGTACGAACGCCCCCGTGCAGACTGAGCCGTAACGCCGCGATCGCGGCGCGCATTCGCGCAGCCACTGGCGCAGCTGCGCGGGCAAGCGCACTTCATGGGCGTGCGGCGCGCCGGCGACCAGCAGGGTATCGAAGCGGACGTCCGCCTGGCCGGCCACGAGGTCCGGCAATATCCGCGTACCGGATGAACTGCGTATCGGCCCGGGTTCGCAGCCGACGACCTGCAGCGTGTAGTACTGCCGGCCGGCCTCCTGGTTGGCCTGGGCGAAGACATCCAGGGGGCCCGAGACATCCAGCAGTTGGACGCCGGGCAGGGCCAGGACGGCAATGGATTTCGGCATTTTTCGACAGCTGCGGACGCCATGTCCCGATGCGACGGAAAATGGCAGTATACGGCGGGTTACGCCAATTGATGCCATGGACGGGCGGTTTCACAATGGCTATACCAACCTTTTCCAGGAGCAGCGATCATGGCCCCGACCATAAACGGCATCACCGTCCCCGATAGCCAACTCGCCCGCGAGATTACCGAGCTGGTCCGCGATACCGAGTCCCCCCTGCTTTTCCACCATTCCAGCCGCGTGTATTACTTTGCCTCGCTGGCCGGCAAGCGGCGCGGCCTGAAGTTCGATCCGGAGCTGCTCTACGCGGGTGCGATGTTCCATGACATGGGGTTGACGCACCGTCATGCCAGCGATCATCTGCGGTTCGAAGTCGACGGTGCCAATGTGGCGCGCGATTTCCTGAAGGCACGGGGCATCCCGCCGCAGGACGTCGATCTGGTGTGGACGGCAATCGCGCTGCACACGACGCCCGGTATTCCGGAACACATGCACCCCGTCATCGCGCTGGTGACCGCGGGGGTGGAGATGGATGTGCTGGGCATCGATTATTCCGGGTTCAGCGACGCCGACCGCGAGGCCGTCGTGCATGCGCATCCGCGCGGCGACAGCTTCAAGGAAAACATCATCCAGACCTTCTACGACGGCATCAAACACAAGCCGGATACCACCTTCGGCAATGTCAAGGCCGATGTCATCGCGGACAAGGAGCCGCATTTCCATCGCGGCAATTTCTGCAGCGTCATTCGCGGATCGGCCTGGCGTTCCTGATGCGATACACCGCGGCGCGGCGTCGCCCTACGCGGTGTGTCGCCGCGCGGCCATCCGGGCGCGCGGCCGGGGCCGTGTCCGTCCACCCCGGGCGGCGTCCCGTGGGACGCATCACATCATCGCTACTTCGTTCTGTACGAACTTGCGGATGCGCACCGCGTCGGCGATGCGCGAGTATTTGCCTTGGGAGTCCAGCAGCACGATGGCCAGGTCGCGGCCGCCGATGTGGGCCAGCATGACCAGGCATTCGCCGGCTTCGTTGATGAAGCCCGTCTTGGAGATTTTGATGTCCCAGTCGGCGTTGCGTACCAGCGCGTTGGTGTTGCGGAAGGTGCGCATGTGCCCCTTGCCCATGTCGACGTCGTATTCCGTGTCGGTGGTATAGCGGTGGATCAGCGGGCGCTGCGACGCCGCGCGTAACAGGCGCACCAGATCGCGTGGAGAGGAAACGTTCTCGCTGGACAAGCCGGTGGGCTCGACGAAGTGCGTGTCCATCATGCCCAGTTCGCGTGCCTTGGCGTTCATCGCTTTGACGAAGGCGGGCATGCCGCCGGGGTAGTAGCGGCCCAGCGCGTGCGCGGCGCGGTTCTCCGACGACATCAGCGCAACGTGCAGCATGTCCGCGCGGGTCAGGCGCGAACCCACGGGCAGGCGCGACGCGGCATGGCGCAGTCGATCGATGTCGTCGTCGGTCACTTCCAGCACGTCGTCCATCGGCTGGTTGGCGTCGACCACCACCAGCGCTGTCATCAGCTTGGAGATCGACGCGATGGGGCGGATGGTGTCTTCCTTCTTCGAAAACAGTACGGTGGAGGTCGCCAGATCCTGCACGTAGGCCACGCTGGAGCGCAGGGCCGCGGCCTGCGCCGACGTCGATGCGGGCGCGGCGGCCGCGGATACCTTGCTGTGCGTGGCGGCGGTGGTGTGGCGGACGACCGTCTTGCCGGATTTGGTGGTCGTATCGGCGACCACATCCTTGCGCATCGTGGTGTTCGTCTTGCCGCCGGCGGTCTTTTTCGCCACCGTGGTGGTCTTGCTCTGCGTTTTCGCCACCGTGGTCTTGTTGCCGGACTTCGCGGTGGTCGTCGACTTGGTTACCGTGGTCGTGGTGGTTTTCTTCGGCGCGGTCTTGGCCTGGGCGGCTTTGCAAGCGGCGGACTTCGCATTGACCTTGCAGGGGTCGGAGGCGGCACGCGCGCCGGGCGAGACCAGAAGCGATGCCGCAACCAGCAGCGGGGCGGCCACAGTCAGGACCAAACGTGTCGGAAATTGCGCCATAGGTAGGACGGATCCGGAAGGCAAAACGGCGCGCCGGCGGGCGGCGCGTCAGAAAATTGAATCGAATTATAGGGTTAGCCTGACAATTTAAACAATCTTTTTAAGCTGCCTGGGTGCACTCTTCTGGGGCATCCATAGGACAAGTCTTAGGGCGTGCGGATTCGTGACCGAATATTACATGCCGGTCAGCGCAGGCCAATGGGGGATTTCGAGTAGGGGCGGGCGGTGGATAGCGCGTGAGGCGAGGGGGCCGGTGGCTGGACGCGAATGGCCAGCAAACAGGCCCCGCAAACAGGCCCAGCAATCCGCTGCAGCGAATAGGCCAGGCCGTAGGCGGCTCGCCTTCAATATCGACCGCGGGTGCAAAAGCGGGTGGCCTCGCCGGGTGGAATCGAACCACCAATTGACCCTTAGGAGGGGCCGGTTATATCCATTTAACTACGGCGAGACGTGCTTTTTGCGGGGATCGCGTAACCCCTGAAAAACACTGAATTTTTTGGCTAAGACTTTGATTTATCAGGGGAAGCGCTAGCCAAAACTATATCACGATTTATCACGCAATCTCATCTGATCTAATATCCAGCTACTACAGAAACTACTACAGCAGGGACGGGATCATGGCCGCGATTGTGAAGATCGGCGCCAAGTGGCGCGCTCAGGTACGCAAAGCCGGACGCAAGTCTATCAGCAGGACGTTCGACACCAAAATCGAGGCGCAACGCTGGGCGATGGAAATCGAGTGCAGCCCTGGCCAGGCGACCGACCTTACCGTGGCCGCTCTGATCCAGAAATACCGCGACCTGCGTCGGGACTCCGGCCGGCCGGTCAAAGATCAGTCCAACGAGGACTACATGCTCCGGCACCTGGCGGACGCGGACCTCGGCCTGGGGCCGATCAAGATGGAGCGGCTGGGCACGTCCGACCTGGTGGCCTGGTGTCAGCGACGCAAGAAAGAGAACGTTGGGCCTTATACGATCAACATGCACATGTCGAAGCTTGGAACCGCCATCAAGCATACGAAAAGTGTGCTCGGCCTGCGCCTGGGCGATCCCGTCGGCGATGCCCGTCCGACTCTTCATCATTTCGGCCTCATCGGGCCGGGGAAGAAGCGCGACCGCCGGCCGACGGCCAAAGAGCTGGAGGCGCTCTTCACGTATTTCGCCGCTCATTTCCCTTACATGGTGGACGTGCTGACCGTCGCGCTGCATACGGGGCTGCGGCAGGGCGAGATATTTCGTATCCGATGGGCCGACCTCGATTCCAAGCGCCGCATCATCGTGGTGCGGGACCGCAAGCACCCAAAGCAGAAGATCGGCAACGACCAGGAGGTGCCGCTGCTGGGCGAGGCCTGGCCAGCCGTGGACCGTCAACCGAGGGATACGGTCGACGGCCGCATATTTCCCTATCGGGCGCCGACTGTGAGCCAGCTATTCACAAGGACTTGCCGAGACCTGGGCATCCAGGACCTGCACTTTCACGACATGCGCCACGAGGCAGTGAGCAGCTTGTTCGAGGCAGGGTGGCAGATCCCGGAGGTCGCCGCCGTGTCCGGACATAAGGACTGGCGGCAATTGAAGCGATATACGCAGATCGACCCGGCAGGGCTGCACAGCAAGGTGCTGCCGCTGCGCAAGGCTGCTGCCTAATTGGCCTGTCGGGCGGCGTGGTACCGCTGGTCGAGGTACTCGCCCACGGCGCGGACATCGGCGAAGCGGTTGCGGCCTTCCTTGTACGTCGGGACTGGGCACTTGTCGTCGGATATTTGGTTGCGCAGCGTTCCCTCGGCGATTCCAAGTTCTATTGCCAGCTCTCCGAGAGTCAGGCGCATGCGGCCGTACCGCATGTATAGAAGCATCGAGGTAGACGCGCCCCCTGCATTTCCGGTCTGAGACGTCATGCGGCCTTTCATATGAGATCCATCGCTGTGCGCATTTTTAATCGTCCACGTCTCCCGCGCAGGCCCGTTTGAAATCGAGCGCTGCCTGCGGGTTGTGGTTGGTACGGGTTGACCCAGGTGGGTCGAGAACGGGCGCCTCGGCTGGTGGCGGGCGGAATTCGTTGGGATGGGCGCGACCGGCAAGAGCCTCGGCCGTGATTTCGAGGCAACGGGCGAGCAGCGGGTTGCGCAGCGCCTCAGGAAGGGGCACGTGCAGGTTAGAAGCCGCGTAGGCGCGCTCGATCTGCTGGGGCGTGGGCTTAGGCATCACGCTCCCTTCCGGAAGACCCAGCAATGCACGGTGCTCGCGCCGCTGGCGTTCGTTCGGATTCGGCTCTTAACCGTCTTGACGCCGATGAACTTGTGCCGGCGGCTGGTGCGCAGGACCTTTTTCAGATCCCGCAGGTTGGGAACTTGCTGGCGCCGGTTGACTGCTTCCTCGACGTATTGGTTCAAGTTGACAGCTATCTCGTCGTCATTGCAGCTGTGATTCAGCTTGGGCGGCAGCTCGTCGCCGTTGAGGTATTCGAACGAATCCCAGAATTCCTGCACGATGGGATGGTCGGCATTGATGATGTGCTGTCGTTCCGCCGCCATATCGCCCAGCAGCGCGATGGCTGCGGCGTGCTGCTCGTCAGTCAGTTTGACGACAATGCGCAGGGCGTCGATGGTCGCCATCATTTGCGCGTGGCATTTCACGATGCGGACCATTTTCACGTCGGGCCGCGCCTTGATTACGTCGTGGTAGTGCGGCGTGCGCGCTTCGATGACCTGGAGCACCTGGGCCTCGCGCTTCGTCGCCGCGAGAATGAATCCGGACACGTCGGCCGTTGGCGTCGATTCCAGCGCTACCGCGGCGGCATAGGTCTGTGCGTTCTGGCCGGCGCGGTCGATGTTCAGGTGAACGATACGGGAAAGAATCGCTTCCGACGCGCTCACGTCGTTGTTCTGCGCGATGACGATGGATCCCCGGAACGGGGGTTCGTAGGTTTCGTTGCCACCGTTGGCGACCCCGCGAGCGCGGATGCTTCGGCCGTTGTACGCGGTTTTCAGCTCGTCCCAATCGAAGGACTTCACATGGGTTTTCTCGTCTCCCATTCGTTCGCGATCGGACTCGATCAGCACGACAGGCAGGCCGGACACCTGGGAGAAGTTGCGCGCGCGGGCTGCAAGCGACGCCTTGGACGGATCGAAGCCTTCATAGTCGCTTCGCCCGACCAGTTTCCATAGGAACTCGATGAGTGTCGATTTTCCGGAACCGGCTTCGCCGACGATCTCCAGGAATGGATAGCTCTTGTGGATCGCGCGTATCTGCTCGGCAAAGAGGGACCCGAACCAAAAGGCCAGGGCAACAAGGCCTTTTGCCCCGAAGGCCGTCCAGACCTGGTTAACCCATCCCGACGTGTACGCGTGTGGATCGTTATTGACCGACAGCGCGACCGATTGGTTTAGGGATTTGACCGACAGTTTGCCGATGTCGAAGAAATCTTCTTCGTTGATTCGATAGATGGTGCCGTCCTTGACGGCGATGTCGCCGAGGACATAGCAGCCGTGGTTTCGGCTGTATCCGATGAAATCGACCGTCTCCACCCGTTTGATGTTGTACAGGCGGCGCTCCATCATGCGGTCAAGATGCTGGGCTGTGCCGCTGAACATCGCGCCTGGCGCCACGGCAAGAAGCCGCTTCTTGAATTCGCTGGCCGTGGATACCTGGGACGCCGTGAAGGTGTTTTTCACCGGGGCGCCATCGTGCGGGAATTCCACGCGGAAGTAGTACCAGCTTTCGTCGGTGAGCTTGTTTTCCTGGAAATACAGGGGTTGCGGGTAGCAGTTGGAGATAGGGCGGATGCCGCCCGACTCGCGTAGCGCTTTCTCGCGCAGCTCGTCGTGCGTCATAGGTTCGGCGCCGGGCTCCTCGGCTATCCGGTCCATGGCCTTGTGGTATGCATTGAGGTCGATGCTGAACCAGTACAGGCGTTTGCCGAATTCAAAGTCGAACTCGGTACGGCTGTTGTCGTGCTCGTAGATCAGCAGGGCCTTTTCCGTGGCGTTCGACGCCAGCAGCAACGCACCGTGGTGGAAATAGGCCTTCAGGCCATCCGGTGTAAGGTGCTTCTTCGCGGTGTCGTCGCCTGCATTGCGGTCCAGCAAATACAGGTCGTTCCAGTCGCGTTTGACCTTGCCCTGGGGAATGAGGGCGGCACGACATGTCCAGCCGTCGGCCCGGGCGCGGCGCACGTGCTTGACCGTGTAGGACCTTCCCGCCTTGTCGCCGTCCAGTGCCCATACCAGCTTAGGCAGGCAATCGCGGCTGTCACGCAAAGCGCGTAGCGCGCCGCTGGGGTAGTTGTTGCATGAAAGCAGTGCGACGGCCGGAATACCGACATGCAGCAAGGCGATGGCGTCGAAAATGCCTTCCACAAGCCACAGTTCGTCGACAGTATTCAGGTCCACGTGAGGCGGTGTCCACCATTCGCCCATGTAGCTGCCGCCGAACTTGAACCGCGCCTTCTGCTTGCCAAAGCGCGACGGTTCGTCGATCAGGCGTTCCCACCAGGTGTTCGCCACCGGAAACCGCACCGTGGCGGAGCCGATGTTTCTGTCCCGGTCGAAATAATGCTCCTGCGAATAGGTGCCGGCGATCTTTGACAGGTCGAAGCCGCGCGCGTGGACCAGGTACGCGTCGGCGGCGGCGTTCGGGTTGGTCTTTTGCTGCTCGGCGTACCGCTTCGACCAGTGGTCGAAGATATCCGGGAACAGTTCCTTGACGTGTCCCTCCCACCCGCAGTTATTCAGCCTGCCACAACGGAGCACCCAGGGGTGTTCCGCGTTGGTATACAGCTCTTTCTTATGGCAAGCGGGGCACAGCCCTTGCCGGAGCCATCCCGCGCGTTCCTTGAAGCCGTAGGGCTCCAGGCGCGCCAGCACTTCGCGGTGAATGTCCGGTTTCATGCTGGTCTACCGATATCGTTGCAGGACGGCGGCGCCGTGTTCGTCCAGGCGGTAGAGCCAAGCGCGCATGCCCAGGGATGTGGCGATGGTGCATTCGAGCTTCGCGCCGCGCGAGGCATCCCAATCGGGCAGCAGAACAATGGCTTCGCAGCCGACCAATTCGGGAATGTCGCGCCGCATGCAATCGGCCCACGGCGTGCCGTGGTCCTTGACGATTTCGGCCGGGTTGATGACTTCGATCCCGTGGGCGCGCAACCTGGCTGCGGCGTCATGGAACGCGGGGTGGTTCAGGTGAGGATGGCCCGTCATCGGGCCGGCAAGATAGACCTTCATGCCTGTCCCCCGGTGGCCTTGACGATGGCGGCGCGGCGCTCGTGGTATCGCGTCATGCCGTCGGGACTGATGCCAGCGTGCGTCAGCTTTTCGTCGGCACGCGCCTTCTGTGCGGGCGTCATGACGTTCAGCATCACCAGGATGATGTCTTCGGCCGCCTGCAGCTCCGCCAACAGATCCGGCGCAGCGGCTATCAGACGGGCGTTGGCCCGCCCGATGCCCGCGCAATGCGTGGCGACATCCGCGATTACCTTGTCGCCAGCGACGATTCGTAGCGATATCGAGTCATCGAGGTGCCACGATTCGGGTGTGGGTTTGCCGATGAGCATCATGCGGCCTCCGGCATGTTGCGTTCAAGCATTGCGTGGCGCGCGGCGACGTGAACCAGGCACACCGCGTTGAGCATGTCGGTGGCGAGGTCCTTCTCGCCCTGGGCCGCGTCGAGGAACAAGGTGCTTGCGTTCTCGTAGTGCGCGACGATCAGACGCTCCATGAGGCCGTTGAAGGCCACCAGTTGGGCGTCACTCAAATGGGCCTCTACGCGGGCCATGACGGGGATTGCGGGCATATTTGCATTCCTTTGGGCAACAGTTCCCCTCAATGGGCGCGGACGCCCACTGGCGGATCGGATGAAAAAAGGGGGCTTTAGGCGGCGGTGGTGGGCTCGGCCGGCGTGACGTGGTGCTGGTGGAGCAGGCGCAGCAGCTCGGCGGCGGACACCACGCGCGTGGTGTTCGTCACTCGGTCAACGACAAAGAGCGCGTAACTCGTGCTGCGGTCCATATCGAAGCTGACGCGGCTTTCGCGGCTGCACAGTTCGGCGATGGCCCGGGCCGCATGCGTTTCGGCGGTGTGTTTCGAGCAACTGCACAGCGCCATCAAATGCGACACGCAGCGCTCCAGCATGAGGTTGTCCTGCAAGCCAGGTTTGGGCGTGCCGTTCTCCAGTTCCAGCCGGACGAATTGATAGGCCTGGTCGGAGATAAAGTCGCGGCTCCTGTCCACGGCGGCGATCTGGTTGCGGTAGTGGAGGCGGTGCGGGTTAGTCGTGCTCATGGAGAAAGCTCCCTTGGCGAGGGTCTGTCTTCGATTCGGCCAGCTTGCGCAGGATGTCGGCGCGGCTGGCGAGAGGCAGGTCAATTGCCGGGTTGGCGATGGCCGGCGGTGAAACGGTGCGCACTGCTTCTAGATGAGACACCCAGGTATGGCCGCAAAACAGGCTGCGGCATTGGAAGTAGAGGACGCGCAGCGTCGGCGACATGGTTTCGCTGGTACGCACCGTGGCGAAGTGTCCGCAATGGGGGCAGTGCTGGCCGATGGTGTTCACGGCTATCCCTATCGCCCGCGCTTTTTCTGCTCGGCTTCAAACTCCTTGAGGCCGCGTAGATACATGAGCAAAGCAAACTGGGCCGTCGAGCGGTTTTCAGCGGCCGCATGTTGTCGGCATTCCTCATGTTGGTCGGCCGTCAGGCGTAGGCCAACGAGCTGACGACGGGCGCAGGAATTTGCACCTTTGTTGGGTGTTTGTGTATGTCTCATGGCGTTACACTGTGGTTTGGGTGAATACGGCATGATTATGGTGCAGATAACTGCACCTTGTCAATTACAAAGGTGCAGATAAATGCGTACTGAAATAGGTGCACGACTCCGCGCGGAGCGTGAACGCCTCGGATACACACAATCCGACTTTGCTGCCCTGGGGGGCGCTTCGAAGCGCTCCCAGATTGAATGGGAGAAAGGGGCGCAGATGCCGAACGCGGAATTTCTAGCCAAAGTCGGTCTGAACGGTGCAGACGTGCAGTTCGTCCTCACCGGCACGCGTACCTATTCGGAGAGGGCGCTGGAGGAAGAATTGCGGCGATACGGCGCGGCGTGGGAGGTCCTGGAGCTCGCGCTTATCAAGTTCAAACGCACGCTGCCCGCCGACAAAAAGCGCAAGGCCGTCGATGCCCTTTATCGCGCGAGCAAGGGTCAGGACGGGATTGATGAGCAACAGCTTGCGCTGGTGATCGACCTGGCCGCGTGACGGGCGCGCGCAGGGTCATTGCCTTGAGCTTCAGGTCTTCCTAATAGCGCCTTTTCGCCGCCGGTATGCCGCCGAGCATCACCACGATTCACAGTCTCTTACAGGTCCGCCACATTGTGCAAAAGGTATAGCCTGTTCCTACGTTTCGCTTGCAGGCCAATGCCCTTAAACACGCTGGCGAGGGCTGCATCGCGCCGAGGAGAGAAAGGGGCGGTGCGCGGAGCCGGCAGCTTGTATAGGAAGGATCGATGTACACGGAAGAATCAAAGGTGCTGCCCTTCAAACTCGATGCAACGGCCCACAAGGCCAATGTCGACGTGCTGCGCGTACTGGCGGCGGCGCTACAGGAATCCACACCCACGGATGCACCGGTTTCCAAGCCTGAGCACCATCAGAAAGTCAAAGGAGATTGGAACGTGCAGGTCACGACTGACAATGCGACATCGCAGAAAATCTGCGGCAACAACAACGTGCAGATCAGCGGCGCCCACCTACTGGTGCGCGTAAACGTTCGCGTCAACCGTCAGTAGCTTCACCATCGAGTGCCGCCGCGTCGTCCGCCTCTTGTTGGAGCGCGACGGCCTCGACAGTTTCGGCCTCGAGGCTGCTTGTCAGACCATTTTCGTCCAGCTTGTGCACGATGCGCGACACAAGCCACGTGATGCCGCCCATGGGGGTTTTCATGGCGGGAAACTGGATCTTTGCTTGCGGGACCAGCCCCGGGCGACCGTAGGCCAGATCGAATTGCAGCGTCGCCGTGCCGCGCTGAATGCGCTGCCATTCGGCCCGGGCGTTATCGAGCGCGTCCTGCTCGCTGCCGAAGACCGCGCGCATGCGCTTCGCGTTGCCAATTACGCCGACGACGACGCTGCGACGGGTGCCACCCGCCTTGTCCTGCCAATACGCCCGCACGCCTGTGTACGCGTCGCGGTCGGCCACGTGGAAGCGAAACCCGTCGCCATCCGCGCGCGACAGGACGGTGGTAGGCATGTCGGCGCCGCTGGCCGTTTTCCCCTTGTCGATGGAGAGAAAGAGCAGCCGTCCCTCTTTGACCGTTGCCACCGCGTCGTATCGCTTGCCGATCCGGTTCAAGAATGCCACGTCCGATTCGTTCGTCTGGTCGATGTGCGGCACGACGACGTTGCCGAACGATTGCCCCACAACTGGATCCAGGCCATGCGCCTTGGCAACGGTGGACACGATATCGTTGATGGTCTTGCCGTGAAAGCTGCGTTCGGTGCGCGTGCGCAGCGCCGCCGCCAGATTGGCGCTGCGGGCGCGCAGTGTGATCTGGTCCGGCGGGCCGCTGTACTCGACTTCGTCCACGACGAACGTTCCCTTGTCGACCAGGCCGGTCTGCTCCCAGCCGAGAAACACGCGTAGCGTGACACCCAGCCTCGGGATCTCCAGCAGGCCATCGTTGTCGTGCAGCACGATATCGAGCTGATCCGCCTCGCCGCCCCGGCATTCTGTGATCGACAGGCTATCCAGGCGCGACGCCATGCCGGCGCTGACATCGCGACCATCGAGCGTGACGCGCCAGATCGCGCGCGGATATGCATACGGCCCAATGCTCACGAAAGCCCCCAATCGGTCACAGAGCCATCCAGGGCGCCGATAGGAAGCTGCAGGTCATCGAGCAGTGTCCGGGCCTTGCTGCTGTCCACGCGCGCCAGCGTGATGCTGAAATCGACCTTCCGGGCCTGGCCGTTCACGCTGAGGTTGCTATGGTCCTCGCTCTTGTCGCGGATGACGTAGGCGCCGTAGACCGCGCCCGAGCCGTCCACCAGGACGTAAGCCTTGCCGGTGTCGGCCATGCGGTGCAGGAGCGTGAGCGAGCCAGCCGAGCCGATCAGCTCGGGCGCGACCCATCCGGCCAACGTGATGGTGTCCTCTCCGATGCCGGCGAACTGGTAGGCAGGCTGGGCGCCCATCCTCGGCTTGGACGGATGCCGCCATTCCGATTGCCGCCGCAAGGTCTGGTAAGCGACCGTGGGCAGGCTGAAAACAAACATTCCAAGGGCCATCATCATGGTGAATGCTCCTATGCGTCATCGAGGTAGGCGGACCGCACGCGCGCGGCTTTCTCGCGGTCACGCCTGCGCAAGGCGTCCTCGACCGCGCGCCCGATGTCGTCGGCCGACATGCCGACGGCCGGTTCAATGGTGATTTGGATGGTGTCGCCCTGGACGATGACCTGGCGACTCTGGGTGGGCGGCAGGGACGGCCGGGTATCGAACGCCCCAGGCCCTTGCGCGGCAGCGACGCCGCCAGGCGCACCAGAATCGGCCAGGGCGGCCGAAACCGGGGGCAGGGCGCCACCGATAGCCACCGCGGCGGCAAGCGCCTGTGCGGCGCGTATCGCGGCCGGCTGGGCATTGCGGATACCTGCGGCCGCACCTTGGGACACGAATTCGCCCTGCGCCATGAAAACCCGGCTGGGCGAGCGGATGCCCAATTTCTCCTTGAACCAGTCGACCATGCCGCCGCCCAGGTTGCTGATGGTGTCCTTCACGGCGCCGCCCATGCTGGTAATGCCGTTGATAAGGCCCTGGATCAGCATGCTGCCGAACTCGCTGAATTTCGCGGGCAGCTCGACGCCGAGGGCGGCCAGGCCGGCCGAGATCGCGCGATAAAGCAAGCCCATGGGCGACCAGTCGGCGAGCAGGGCGCCCACGCCGGCAAGGCCGCCGGAGAATGCCTGTTTCACGCTATCCCACAACCCGGTGAAAAACGCCCTGATCGGCTCCCAATACTGATAGATCAGGTAAGCGGCCACGGCGATGCCCGTCAATGCGAGCATCAGTGGGTTCGTGAGCAATGCCCGGCCAACGGCCACGACAGCGGACCCGACGCCGCTCACCGCCCGGGCCAATAGGCCGAAGAGGGATGCAACGCTGGGCAGCGCAATGCCGATCTGTGCGAACATGAACCGAGTCAGCGCCATGGGGCCGACGACGGACGCGAAGGCCAGCGCGAGTCCACCGAACGCAGCGGCCAGGCCCGCCGCGACGGCCACGATCTTGACCAGCGTCCCGACCAGCACGGGATTGGCGCGCGCCCACTCGCCGAAGCGGGCGGCCAGGTCGCCCGCCCAATTGAGCAGTTCCTTCAACTGCGGCGCAACAGTGGCGCCCACGGTGGCAAGGGCGTTTGTGAAGCTGCCCTCGGCAGCTTCGGCGGTATTGGCGAGCGTTTGCAACTGCTCGTCGACGCGCTTTTGCAGGTCGCCTTGCTCCTGCATGCGCGTCACGACATCCTTGTAGCCCACGACTCCCTTCGCCATCAACGTATTGACGACTTGCAGCGTTTCGGCATCATCGCCGAATAGCGCTTTCAGGACGCTGGTGCGCTGCACGCTGGTGAGCGATTTCAGGCGGTCGAGCTGCGCGAATAGTTGGTCCAGTCCGCCGAACTCCCCTTTGCCGTCAGTGAAGTCCAGTTTGAAACCTTGCGCTGCGAGCAGTGCGTTGGCTTTACCGACCTTGTCGGCATCAAGCCCAGCCTGGAATACCTTACGCAGCGCATTGCCAGCCGATTCGCCCACCATGCCGGTCTGGTCCATCATGACCAGCAGCGGAGCCAGCATCTTGCTGGCCTCCAGTCCGTCGCGCCCGATGATGCCGAGGACTGGAGAAAGCTTCGTGAAGCCCTGCAGCATGTTGTTGGAGTCGACGCCGATATAGAACGTGCGCTGTATCACGTCCATCAGGCCCATCATGTCCTTTTCGCTGGTGCGTGTTGCGTCCTGCATCTTGGCGGCGAACTCGGCGGCCTCGGTAACGGGCATCTTGAGTAACACGCCGAGGTAGGCCGTGGCCTTGCCCAGGCCGCCCAGGATCGTCGCGGATGACATGCCCTGGCGGCGCAACATGGTCATCATGTTCTGGAAGTCAGCGGTCGTGCCGGGTAGCTTGTCGCCCAACTGCGTCGCCAGGTCGCTGATGCGTTGAAAATCCGCCGCCACGGTGCCGTCGCTGCCCATCAACGCGACCTTCAGTTGGGTGGCAGCATCCTCGGCGGGCGCGAAAGCGCCGACCATGGCGCTCAGGGGCCGTGACAGCGCATAGGCGCCACCCAGGCCGCCCGCACCGGCCACCGCCGCGCTGCCCGCTACGCTGCGCCCGCGCTCCAGTGCCGTCTGGGCCCGCGCATGTCGTTGCTGACGTTCGGCGACAGCCTTCAGCCGTGCCGCTTGTTGTGCCAAGGCCTGGTTGGTCTGGCCGATGTTCTGGCGCAGTTCGCGTTCGTGGCTGGAGAGGTTGCCGGTGGAGACACCCGCTGTCGACAACCGGCCGCGCAGCTCTTGGAGCCGGACGGATTGTTGGGCAGCGGCATCCTTTAAACGGCCAGCCGTCGCGACGGCACGGTCGAATTCACGGCGCATCTCTCGTGTTGGATTCTGCGTGTCGCGCATTTGCCGGGAGAGCTGCCCGACACGTTCTTGGGCAGCGGCGAGGTCGCTACGGGCGCCGCGCAGACCGGCTGACAGGCTACGAAACTCGCCGATGTCGCGTTGGGTGGCATTCAAGGTGCGCAGGCGATCACGTAGCGCCACCATTTCCTTGCCTGACGCCGCGGCTTCGCTCTTGATCTTGGAGAGTGGCCCTGCAAGCTTGTCCTGCAGGGCCGTGACGACACGCAGCGCGAGGGCTTTGTCCATGGGTCAGGATTCCGGGTTATGCCGCACCCGCGCCCGTTCACGCCATTGGTACAGCTCGTGCAAGGCCATGGCGTAGAGATCCGCACGCGGCCAATGAAAGACATAGGCGATGTCGGCCACCGCCTCGTCCACTAGATCAGGAATTTGGCCCTGTCTGCCTTCGTCAGCAAAAAAGAGGCAATCGCCGCCCCCATGCTCATCAGATCGGCGGGATCGAGCCGGGAAACCTCCAGCGCGGTCAGCATCGGCGTACTGACGCGTGGCAGCACCGTCTGCAGGGCGATGACATCGATCTGGCCCAGCGCGACGAGCGACACGCCGCGCAGGGCGCCGGCATCCGGCTTGCGGATGGTGATACTGCCGATGCTCTGCTCGCCGCGTTGAATGGGCTCGTCCAGCTCGACGACGCGGATGTTCGGGTTCTCGGTGGCGGCTTGCTTGCCGTCCTGGTCATTGGTGGTAGTCATGAATGCTCCAGAGGGTTGGCGGCTTACATGCCGATGGCGCGGCGGATGGCTTCGTTGCGGTCCACGCCACCGATCATTTCCAACAGGTTGAAGATATCGACTTCGATCAGAACTTCGCCGTTGAGCGTTTCCTTGTAGTAGACGCACTCGGTGGAAATCTTCCATTCCGTGTCGTCGCCCACTTTCGAGTCGCCGCGGTCAAGCTCCGAGTGTCGGCCGCGAAAGACGATTTCCACCGCGTCCACGGCCCCGGTGTCGTCGCGCTGGTACGCGCCCATGAACCGGAGCTGCACGCCGTCGACGGCACCGTTGCCCATCTGTTGGAGCACCTTCTTGACGTAGCCGCCGCAGGTCCATTCCAGTTTCAGGGCGTCATCGTCGAGGCCGAAATCGGCCTTGGCCGCGCCGCCCATGCCGGCGGCCCGAAAGGCCTCCATCTTGCGCGACAACTTGGGCAGCGTGACGGCTGTGGCGACGCCGAGCATGGACTCGGCATCGTTCGTGATATTCATGTTCTTGAGCTTGGAGGGCATGCCCATGTCGTTTGCTCCGTAGGTCGATGATCGGAAAAAGGGCCGGGCGGGTGCCCGACCGGCTATCAGGCGTTCACGCGGTCAGCGAAATTGACCAGGTACCGGTCCGTGATGCGCTGACGGAAGACGATGTTCTCGGCAGGCGGTACCGGCGTGTAGTCGTAGTCGATGTAGAACTGCCCGGACTTGAGCACTTCCTTGGTGTTGGGCTCGGGATCGAACCAGGCCTGGCCGTCGATGATGTAGCCCAGGTTCTTCCACGTCCGCATTTTGCTGTTGATGCCTTCGATGATGTCTTTCACCAGCGTTGGATGCAGCGGCGCGTCCACTGCCCACATGTGCGCCTCTGCCATGGTGTCGGCAATGATCTGGGCGGTACGGGTGTAATTCTCGAAGGGATAGAGGCTTTCCGGCCCGGCGCAGGTCCGACTACCCCAGAAGCGGTAGCCGGTCTTTTCGATCAGCGTGGTGATGTCCTTGGCGTTCAGGTAGCCCGCATCGGTGGCGGGGTCCTGCAGGTCCCACCAAACATCTTTGCTGATGCCCGTCACGTTGTTGACGACGACGTTGGACAAGGTCTTGTGCCAGCCGATGTCGTTGTCGACCTTGGCGCGCAGGCCCAGGGCGGTGGCTGACGCCGAAATGATCGCATCGGCGCTGGCGACGGTATCCCAGCCCATGAACTCGGGCCAGATCAGCATCAGTTCGCGCTGGCCGAACGTTTCGCGGTACGCCGCCACGTCCTCTTTCGTGTCGTTCCCCAGGCAGCTCGCGTAGGCAAAACCGCGAAGCTTCTGTGCGATGCTCGCGAGCTGCGCGGTGACACTTTCATTTTCCAGTCCCGGCGCACCCAGGATCCGGGGTTTGACGCGCGGCCCGCCGGTCTGTGCGGCCAGCAGGGCGTTCAAGCCGGTGTACATGCCGGATGCGTCGACACCGCCGATAACGTTGGACGTGGTTTCCGCGTCCGTCTCGCCCTCGGCCACGCGCACCACGACGGTGGCGGGATTGGTTTGCGCGGAGATGGCGGACAGCGTCTTGGCGAGCGTGCCCTTGTCGCCCGCCTTGCCCAGCGCCCCCAGGACGTTGGTCAGCAGGATGGGGCGGTTCAGCGGGAACGTTGTCGCATCGGCATCCTCGGCCGTCGCGACGAAGCCGACGATGGAGGTTTCGACGGTACGGATCGGCCGCGTGCCGTCGTCGACTTCGAGCACGCGTACGCCGTGATGGTAGGAATCGGCAGCCATGGAGAGCCCTCAAGTGATGGTGAGCGGAACCCGCCGGGATGGCGACGGGAATACCGCTCAGTCTGATGTTGTGCTCTCGCGCGCGCAAGTATTCGCCGTTGTGTACGGCGCGCCAACAAGGTGGTGGCTATGCTGTGCGGCGCTCCTTAGTGATGCCGGACAGGCGATCCACCGCCACGTTGAAATAGTGCTCGCTCATCTCGATGCCGGTGAACCGCTTTCCTTGGAGGATCGCGGCGGCGCCCGTCGTCCCGGACCCCATGAACGGATCGAGGATGTGCGCGCCGCACGCGGCCAGCAGACTGTCCATCAAGGGCAGCGGTTTGCCGACCTGGTGCAGCTTTTCCCCCGGCTTCTGCTGGACGCGAAATACGCCCGGAGCATAACCATCGCCGGTCAAGGCGCCCTTGCTGCCCCACGCGAAATACTCCGCCTGGGCGCGAAATCCGCCCTTGTAAGGGCGCGAGCTGCCCGCTTTATCCCACACGCCGACGCCACGCCAGGTGAAGCCCGCCGATTGCAGGGCGTCGGTGGTGACGGGAAGCTGCCGCCAGTCGCTGAAAACAACCATCAGGCCGCCGGGGGCGAGGCGGGCAAAGCATAGGGACATCCATAAGGCGGACCAATGCAAGTAACTCCGCTGGTCCTTGGTGTCGCCGGGGAAATCCGGCCAGGGAGAATCCTTACCCGAATTCAAGTACTTATTGCCGGTGGATCCGGCGCGCTGGCCCTTGGACTGCCCGCCGCTGGAGTAGGGCGGGTCCGTGACGACGGCGTCGAACGTGCCGGTCATCGACGGCAAGACGGATAGGCAGTCGCCCAGGAACAGGTCGGCCCTGGGAAGAGCCTTATGGTTAAGCGCGGCGGGCGTGGTGCGGGTGCGAATCTTCATGGAGCAATTCCTTGTTGGACGCTCCATGGCGTTCGGCGTTGAGGGTGCTCGGGGCACTCGCGTGATTGAGTGTCCCGCATCGCGGGCACTTGATCCGGATGGAGACAAAAAGACCTTCGGCCAGCTTGCGCTGGCAGGAACCGCATCGAAATTCAGTCATGGGGCTGCAAACCGCGTGAAGTTTTGGTAGCCTTTGCCCCGCCTGTCGACAGGTGGCGCGGCCCTGGCCAATCCGGCAGCCCTCTACTGCTGGTGCGGGGTATCGCGAGTGTTAGCGCACTCACGATACCGCCGCGTCTTTTCCGTGCTGCGGGTAGTGTCCGCGTTCTCGCGCGCCCGCGCAGCCCGAATGGGTTGTTTGCGCCTCGATCACAATGTGATACTTCGTCTTTTTGCGCAGACAATGAACATTGCAGGCATCAAGGCACGGCGGCTTCGTGAAATCACCCCGACATTGAGCGAGGCATTACGGCGATATCTGGAAGAGGTGTCGATAGCGAAGAAAGGGCACATCCAGGAACGTTCCATTGCCCGCGCCTGGATGGCAACGCGCCTGTGCAACCGCCCCGTCGATCGCATCAGGAATTCCGACTTGATCGAGCTGCGTGACGCCTGGCAGGCGACGCACGCAGCTTCGACCGTGGTCCGCCGCCTTGCTTTCTTGTCTCACGTCTACACCGTCATCCGCAAGGATTGGGGGTTCGACTCGCTGGCGAATCCCGTGCAGCTCGTACGCAGGCCGGCGGTCAACGATGCCCGCGACCGGCGGTTCTTCGACCGGATACGTCTGCGTGGCGTGTCGGAAGGGGAATGCCCGCGCCGCGAGGTCGAATGGATCATTCGCGCCACGCGGTCGCGCGAGCTGCCGACCATCCTTACCCTCGCAGTCGAAACGGGCATGCGCCGCTCCGAGATCGTGGGAATACGCCGCGAGAACCTCGACCTGCAGCATGGCGTGGTGCATGTGCCGAACTCCAAGAACGGCCGAGCGCGCGACGTGCCGTTGACGCCGTTCGCAAAGGAAGCGTTGCGGCGGTGGGTGGTCGGACGGCCAATGCGCGGGCGGATATTTTCGATGGCGGGCGGATCGGTCACACGGGCGTTCATCCGAGCCAGGAAGCGCGCGCGCCGACATTACGAGGCGCTTTGCCGTGAGCATGGGCGCCGGCCGAACACTGCCTATTTCCAAGACCTGCGCTTTCATGATGCGCGGCACGAGGGGACATCGCAGCTCGCGACGGTATTCCAGATCCATGAGTTGGCGAAGGTGAACGGCAACGTCGATACGCGGATGCTGCTGCGCTACTACCATCCTCACGGCAGGGAATTGGCGCAGAAGCTAACGCGCAGCGCGTTGGGCCGGCGTCAGCTCGATCAGTTGCGGGACGAGCGGCTGCTGCTGGAGGCGGCTTAGGTGGACGCCGCAGTCTCGTCGTCTACCTGCTGATCGCCGGCCCCGGGTTCCACCACTTCGGGAGCTTCCGTAGTAAGCCAAGCGGGGATTTCTCCCCATCCTGCGTATCGCGCGTCCTGCCCATCGACCTCCGCGATTTCGCCCAGTGTGTACTGCTTGCCGGTGCCTACCATATAAAGGGTGTCACCGCGATGGTCTTCGACCACATCCCACGCTTGCCCGTTCCAGCGCGCGACATGCCCCTCGGGCGCCTGCGGCGGTGATTGGCGAACCGCGCCAAAAGGGATGTTGTAGTTGCCGCGATCCAAGGCCAGTTCGTTTGCCTTTGTCGGATAGAGGAAAAGCCCGCTGCTGTCAGTTTGATATACGGTAAGTTGCACCATCTACTCCTGTGATTAAGAAATTTGCACTGCAAATGCGAGGGCGATGGGAAGTAGACAGGCGCAGCAGTTTCTGTCACACGCCCACAATGAGAGAACGGGGGGAGGGCCGGGCTCCGATGCGATCGTGTTTCGCGACTATTCCGGGACCCCCGGGGACAACAGCCCTTGGCTGATTGCCAGCGGGGCAAACGCAAACCCGCAGCCGATCGCCGGGCTGACCGCTTCCACTTTCCCCACCGGTGGCACCGAAACCCGACCGCTTAACGCTGCCTTCCACCCGCGTATCCATGCCTGACGTACCTTTCACTGCAAATGCAAGA